>JAEUJL010000484.1 GCA_016794835.1 Gemmatimonadota bacterium
GCTCCCGCCGAGGTCGCCGACCCGGCCCCGGTTCCGCAGACCCCGGCCCCGCGCACCGTCGCCTTCTCCAACCTCAACAAGGTCTTCTGGCCGGAGGAGAAGTACACCAAGGGCGACCTGATCGACTACTACCGGGCCGTGGCCCCCTGGCTCCTCGTCTACCTGCGCAACCGCCCCGTCGTCCTCACCCGCTTTCCCGACGGGATCGACGGCAAGTCCTTCTACCAGAAGGACGCGCCGGAATTCGCCCCGGAGTGGATGCGCACCGTCCCGATCTGGTCCAACGACACGAGCCGCTTCATCCGGTACTTCGTGTGCGACGACGTCGACTCCCTGCTCTATATCGCCAACATGGGGAGCATCCCGCTCCATATCTGGCAGAGCCGCGTCGGGACCCTCGAGCAGCCCGACTGGTGCGTCATCGACCTGGATCCCAAGGAAGCGCCGTTCCGCGACGTCATCACCACGGCACAGGTCCTCCATCGCCTGTGCGACGACATCGCCCTGCCGCACTACCTCAAGACCACCGGCAAGAGCGGGCTCCACATCCTCATCCCGCTGGGGCGCCAATGCACGTATGAGCAGTGTCGCACGTTAGGCGAGCTGCTCGCCCGGCTGGTCATCCGCGAGCTCCCGGAGATCACCACGATCACGCGCCACGTCACGCGCCGCGGGGACAAGGTCTACCTGGACTACCTGCAGAACCGGCACGGCCAGCTCATCGTGTCCCCCTTCAGCGTGCGCCCGCAGCCCGGCGCCACGGTCTCCATGCCCCTCACCTGGGACGAGTTGACCCCCGATCTCGATCCGCGACGCTTCACCATTCGCACCGCGCCGGAACGCATGGCGCAGCTGGGGCATGACCCCATGGCCCCCGTGCTCGAGGACAAGCCGGACCTCGCGCTGGCCCTCACGCGCCTCGCGGAGCGACTGCATGCGTAGGCTCCGACGCGCCCTCACCCTCGCCCTCCTGGCGGCGGCCTGTCGTGATGCCGCCGTGACGGCGCCGGTCGACCCACCGCCGATCCCCACCGCGGCCGAGCCAACGCTGACGCGGGAGTTCCGCGGCCTCTGGATCGCCACGGTCGCCAACATCGACTTCCCCACTGCGGCGGCGCTGCCCGTCGCGCAACAGCGCGCCGAGCTGATCGCCCTGCTCGACCTCGCGCAGTCGCTCAAGCTCACCGCCGTCATCCTCCAGGTGCGCGCGGCCGGCGACGCCCTCTATCCATCGCCCTACGAACCATGGATGGCCTCGTTAGGTGGGGCACAGGGGATCGACCCGGGATGGGACCCGCTCGACGTCGCCGTCCGCGAGGCCCATGCCCGGGGGCTCGAGCTGCACGCCTGGTTCAACCCGTTTCGCGCCGGCAACGCGAGCGACACGCTGCGCCTCCACGCCTCCCACCTCGCACGCCGCCGCCCGGACCTCGCGCGGGTCGTCCGCGGCTCGCTCTGGTTCGATCCCGGCGAAGCCGCCGTCCACGACCATGCCCTGACCGTGGTGCGCGACGTCCTCGCGCGGTACGACATCGACGCCGTCCACATCGACGACTTCTTCTACCCGTATCCCACCACGGGCACCCCTGTCCCGGTGCCGTTCCCGGACTCGGCCACCTACGCCCGCTATACCGCCTCGACAACCTCCGCCCTGACCCTCGCCGACTGGCGCCGGGACAATGTCAACCGCTTTGTCCAGCGCCTCTATCGCGAGGTGCATGACGCCAAGCCCCACGTGAAGGTCGGCATTTCCCCGTTTGGCATCTGGCGGCCGGGCAACCCCGCCGGCATCACCGGGCTCGATGCCTGGCGCGACATCTACGCCGATTCCCGTCACTGGCTCCAGCAAGGGTGGCTCGACTACATGGCCCCCCAGCTCTACTGGTCCATTGCCTCCACCGGCCAGAGCTTCCCGGCGCTGCATGGCTGGTGGCTCTCGACGAACACCGCCGGACGCCACCTCTGGCCCGGCCTCGCCGCCTACCGCGTGGCCGACGGCTCCGCGTCCGCCTTCGTGGCGGACGAGATCGCCAACCAGGTGAGCCTCGTCCGGCTCAACCGCGCCAGCCCGGGCTTCGTGCTGTACAATGCGTCGACGCTGCGTCGCGATCGCGGCGGCCTCGCGACCCTCCTGCGCACCGCCACCACGCGGGAGCCGGCGATCTCGCCCAGCTATCCATGGTTGGACCCGCTCCCGCCGGACGCGCCGGGAATCACGGTGGACGGCACGAACATCCGCATCTCCCCTGGTAGCGCCGAGGAACCGGCGTGGTGGATCGTCCACACCTCCGACGGGACCGCGTGGACGCAGCGCATGGTGCCCGGCAGCGTGCGCACGGTCTCCCAGAACGGCGCACGCCTCGTCCGCGTCCGCGCCGCGGATCGCGCCTTCAACCTCAGCACCCCGGTCCGCTGGCCATGACCACCCCACACACCCGAGGCGTGCGCGTCGCCCAACTCGGCGTGCTGGCCAATGCGGCGCTCGCCATCACCAAGCTGGTGGCCGGCTTCCTCGGCAACAGCTACGCGCTCATCGCCGACGCCATCGAATCCACCGCGGACATCCTCTCCTCGTTGATCGTGTGGGGCGGGCTGCGCGTCGCCAGCCGCGAGCCGGACGCCACCTACCCGTTCGGCTACGGCCGCGCCGAAACGCTCGCCGGCGCGACGGTCGCGATCATGTTGCTCGGGGCCGCCCTCGTCATTGCCGTCGAGGCCGTCATCGAGATCCGGACACCGCACCACAGCCCTGCCCCGTGGACGCTCGCCGTCCTGGTGGCGGTGATCGTGCTGAAGTGGTGGCTCGCCCGCCACGTGGGCTCCGTGGCCACCGAGATCTCATCCACGGCCGTGCGGTCCGATGCCTGGCACCACCTTAGCGATGCGATCACCTCGGCCGCGGCATTCATCGGGATCTCCATCGCCGTCTGGGGCGGACCGGGCTGGGAGAGCGCCGATGACTGGGCCGCCCTGGTCGCCGCGGCCGTCATCCTCTACAACGGCGCCCGCATGCTGTCGGGCTCCCTCGGGGAGCTCATGGATCGCACCGTGGCCCCGACCCTGCTCGACGCCATCCGCGCCGCAGCCGAAGGGGTGGACGGCGTCCGCGCCACCGAGAAACTCGCCGCGCGAAAGAGTGGCCTGCACTACCGGGTGACGATTCACGTGCAGGCCGACCCCGACCTCTCGCTGCACGCCGCGCATGTCCTCGGGGGCAAGGTGAAGGGGGCGATCCGCGCCGCGTTGCCTAACGTGCAGTCCGTGCTCGTGCACATGGAGCCGTTCGAGGGCCACCCCCCGGGCTGACGGGCCCCGCCGGGAGTGGTGCACCGCGGCCGCTGGCGGTACGTTCCCGCGCCCTTTCCCCTGGCATGACTCGACCCGTTCCCTCCGCGAACCGCCTCGTCTGGCTGCTGGCCGCCGTGACCCTCGTCGGGTACGGCCTCCGCACGAACATCACGATCGCGCAGGAACACATGGCCCCCGACCTCGGGTTGACCATGGCCGACATGGGGATCATCTCCGCCTGGGGATTCCAGTTCGTCTACGCCGTCTTCCAGCTGCCCGGGGGGTTCCTCGGCGACCGGTTCGGCGCGCGGCTGATCCTCGGACTCTCGATCATTGGCTGGAGCCTGGCGAACCTCCTCTCCGGACTCACCGTCTCCACCGCGGGCCTCGCCTTCGCCTCGCTCTTCGCGACGCGCGTGCTCTTGGGGCTGACGCAGGCGCCGACCTTCCCCGTCGCGGCCCTCGCCGTGACGCGCTCCGTGCCGGCGGAGCGGCGGGTCAGCGCCGTCTCGATCTACATCGCCAGCTCGATGCTCGGCTCGGCCCTCGCCCCGCTGACCCTCGCCCCCTTGATGGTCGCCCTCGGGTGGCGCGCCGTCTTCATCGCGAGTGGCGCGGTGGGGCTCGCCATGGCGGTCGCCTGGTTTGCCCTCGCCCCTAACGATGCGCCGGCGGCGACCGAGCGCCCCGCGCGGCTGCTCGGGCTGCAGATCCGTGAATCGCTCGCCCTCCTGCGCGATCGCAACCTCCTGGTGCTCTCGGCGAGTTACTTCCTGCACTCGGCGGTGCACTTCGTCTTTGTCTTCTGGTTCTTCCGCTACCTCACGGAGGGCCGCGGGTTCTCCGTGCTCGCCAGCGGGGGCTGGGGGAGCCTGCCGAACCTGATGGCCTTTGCCGTGGCCCCCATGCTGGGCATCGCCATCGACCGCTGGAGCCGCCGGATCGACGCGCCGGTCGCCCGACAACGCGCGGCCATGGCCTCGCTGGTCACCTCGGCGATCCTGGTGACGATCGGGGCGAACCTGCCCAGCGCCACCCTGGCCATCCTCGCGTTAGGCGCCTCGGTGGCGCTGATCTCCAGCACCGAATCCCCGTTCTGGACCACCGCGGCCGCCATCGGGCGCGAGAACCCGGGATCCGCGGGCGGGGTCCTCAACCTCATGGGCAACCTGGGAGGGGTCGTGTCGATCTGGCTCGTGCCCCCCATGAAGGACGCCTGGGGTTGGACCGCGATGCTGGGATTCTGGGCGGCGATGCAGGTCACCGCCGCGCTCCTCTGGCTCCTGGTGCGGCCGCCCAGCGTCAGCGCACCGACTGCATCCCGTCCGTAAGCCAGCGCACCACGTAGTCGGCGTGACTCGGCCGGCACACGATCAGGTAGCGATCCGTCGCGAGGGGCAGCAGGAAGACCCCCACGCGCCCCAGTAGCGTCTGCGCACAGCGCCCCACGCCGAACAGGTGCGGGCGCACGTCGAGGGCGCAGCAGCTGGACAGCACCTCACGCGCCCCCGGCCCCGCCAGGACGAAGGCCACCCGCGACGCGCTGGTGTCGACCACGGCGCCGTCCGCCCCCACGGCCTCCCGCAGCCCCGCGGCCTCCGGTCCGTCGCCGAGGCAGGCCCATTCGTCGGGCCGCAGGCCACAGAGCAGGGCCCCATCCGCGAGGCGCTGCACATGGTTAGTCTCCGGCATCAACGACACCCCGAGGGCACGGGCCAGCTGCTGCACGCCGGCCCCGCGTGCGCGCAGGGTGAGGCCGGGGCGCACCGCGACGGGTTCCAGTGTGGCCGCGGCGCCGGACGCCGACTGCATCATCGCCAGGAGGGCCGGGTCAACCATCGCGACGCGCCCCCGCAGGATCGTAGTGCACCGGGTCCACGATCGACACGGCGGCTACCCCGCCATCCAGCGGGGCGTACAGCGTCTCGCCCATCCGCGCGCGCCCGCCCCGCACCAGGGCCAGGCCTAACGAGCGTCCCAGCGTCTCGCTCCACCGGAACGAGGTCACGTGCCCTTCCAGCGCCATCGGCGGCGCGTGGACGCGACGCGTGAGCGCCGCCCCCTCCGGGATCTCCTCGGTGCCGTCCCAGGGGGCGATCCCCACCAGCTGCGGCCGATCCGCCGCGCGCATCGCCGGGCGTTGCCACGATCGCTGGCCGATGCACGCCTTGCCGCGGCCGACGAGCCAGCCGAGTCCCGCATCGTGGGGCGTGGTCGTCCCTTCCGTGTCCTGGCCGACGATGATGTAGCCCTTCTCGATGCGCAGCGACTGCAGGGCCTCGAGGCCATACGGTGTCGCGCCGGCACCCACCGCGCGATCCCACACCACGTGCGCGAGGTCCCAGGGGACGCTCACCTCAAACGCCAACTCACCGGAAAAGCTCACCCGCGCCACGAGCGCCTCGCACACGCCGGCGATCTCGGTCCGGCGCACCCCGAGGAACGGAAAGCCCTCGCGGCTCGCGTCCACCCCCGGCATCACCTGCTGCAACACGGCCCGCGCGTTCGGTCCGGCGATCGCCACGGTGGCCCACTGCTCGGTCACCGGGGTCACCCACACGCGACGCGTCGGCCACTCGGTCTGGAGCCACTCCTCCATCCAGTCCACCACCGCGGCGGCGTGGCTGGTGGAGGTCGTCACGAGGTACCGCTGCTCGGCCAGGCGCAGCACCAGGCCATCGTCCAGGATCGCGCCGTCCATGCGGCACATCAGGGAGTACCGCCCCTTCCCCACCGGGATCGTCCCGATCGCGTTGACATACAGCTGCTCGAGGAACCAGGTCGCGTCGGGCCCCTGCACGTCGATCTTGCCTAACGTCGACACGTCGGCGATGCCCGCATCGGTGCGCACGGCGCGGCACTCGCGCCGGATCGCGGCGGTGGCCCCCTCGAAGGGACGCGGGTAGCAGGTCGGGCGCAGCCACTGGCCCGCGGGCTCGAAGGTGGCACCAAGCGCTTCGTGCCGCGCATGGAGGGAGGTCCGGCGGACCGGCTCGAACATCGCCCCGTGTGCGCGGCCCGCCAGCGCATGAAAGGCCACGGGCTCCACCGGCGGGCGGCTCCCCGAGGTGCCGACCTGGGCCACCGGCTGGTCCAGCAGCGCGGCGGCCAGGACGCCCGCGTTCACGCGCGCACTGCGTCCCTGCTCGATCCCCGTCCCGATGAGCGTGTAGCGCTTGATGTGCTCGATGTGGGTGAGCCCCGACCCGGCCGCGCGCTGCACACCGGCCACCGTCGCATCGCGGTGCAGGTCCACGAACGAGCGGGACTCGTCACCATCCGCGGCGGGCACGCGCCAGAGCTGCGCCGGCTCGTCCTCGATGACCGCCGGGACCGCCGGCACGCCGACCTCCACCACCGGGACGCCACAGGTGCCTAACGCCTCGCGCGCCGCCCGCACCCCTTCCTCCAGGCAACTCGCCGTGTCCCCGCGCCCGTTGGCGCCGCCGGCGATGCTCTGGCCAGGCAGCGGTCGGTCCGGCACCGCCGCACACCACCAGGCATCGTATCGCGTCGCTCCCCGGAGGTGCAGGTGCAGGTTGAGGTTTGGCTCCCATCCCCCACAGACGGCCAGCAGGTCGGTCGCCACGCGCACGCGGCCGTCGCGCGACCGCACCCGGATCGCCGACAGCCTGCTCTGCGCGTCACCGTCCGTCCCCTCGACGACCGCGCGATCGATGATGCGCAGCCCGGCCAGCTCGGCCCGGTGGCGCAGGGCGCCGCTTCCCGGGGGACGCGGGTCCACGATCGCGGCCACCTCCACCCCGGCGGCATGCCAGGCCAAGGCCGTGCGGTACCCGTCATCGGTGGTCGTGAAGACCGTTCCCCGCTCCGGGGCCACCGCATAACGCTCCAGCGCATCGCGGGCGGCCGACGCCAGCATCACCCCGGGTCGGTCATTGTCCGCAAAGACCACCGGCCGCTCGAGCATCCCGGTCGCGTGGACGATGGCCCGCGCACGCACCTGCCACATCCGGCCCTGGGTGGGGGCGTCCACGTCGCGCTGCATCGCGATGATCCCGTTGCCGTCGAGCAGCATCAGCGCCGTGCAGTGCGGGAGGAAGCGCACGGCGCCTAACGCGGATTGCAGCTCCTGCGCCACGGCCGCTTCCCCGTCACGAACGAGCGCCCCGCCGGGCTCGCCCGCCGCATCGATGAGCATCACCTCCACCCCGGCCGCCGCGGCGCTGGCCGCCGCCGCCATCCCGGCCGGCCCGGCGCCAATCACCAGCACGTCGACGTGGGCGTGCCGCTTGTCGAAGCGCGCGGGGTCCATGCCGTCCTGCAGGTACCCCTTGGCGATCCGCGGCCCTCCCTCGAGCCGCATCCCATCCACCAACCGCACGGCCGACAGCCGCACCAACGGCTCCGACACCCCGGTCTCCACCACCTGGGCGAACCCGGTCGGCTCCTCGAAGCCGGAGGCCATGATCCCGCGCGGACGCCCCGCGCTGACACTCGCGCCGATCACGTCGACCCCCGCCCCCAGCAGCGCCGACGCCACCGTGTCGCCGGCAAACCCGGTGTAGCGCGTGCCATCGAGCCAGAAGGAAAGGGGCCGGGTGCGATCCACGCGCCCGCCGCGCGGGAGTCGCCTCATGGCGTCGCCTCCCCGTCCGGCGTCCCCAGCGGGCGCACCTCGAGCAGCTCGTGCGTCAGGGTGCTCCGCACCACGTGGAACCACTGCCGACATCCCGCCGCGTGCACCCAGCGCTCGGCATAGCTGCCCGCCGGGTTCGATCGCACGTACAGCACGCGCGCCCACGTCGCATCGTCCGCGTCGGCGGGAATGGGCATCCCCTCGCCGCCATACCGGAACTCCTCTTCTTCCCGCGGGCCACACCAGGGACAAGGAATCTGCAGCATCAGTGCGCGCTCACTCCCGCCCCGTGTTCATCGATGAGGGCACCGGACGAGAACCGGTCCAGGG
>JAEUJL010000537.1 GCA_016794835.1 Gemmatimonadota bacterium
GCCAACGTCGGTTGCACGTAGCCCGTTTCGTCGACCGCGCGACTCATCAGGGTGGCTGGCGTGCCATCCCACTTCCACATGTGCGTGAAGCGGATCGCCGCCTTGGGCTGGGGCTCGCCGGCCAACCGCGCCTGGACCCAGGTGGCCCCGCCATCCACCGAGACATCGACCGCCGTGATCCGTCCCCGGCCACTCCACGCCAGCCCCGAGACCTGCACCCACCCCGGCTTCTTCACCGTGTTGGGGAAGGTCGGGTAGGTGATGGTCGACTTCGCGTCGAGGTCAAACGAGAAAATGCGGGCCGTGTTGTTGGGGAGCGGGTCGGTGTACTTCGACGTCTCGTCCTTGGACATGTTGGGCTCGGACACCAGCTCGAGGCGGCGGAGCCACTTCACGTTGGTGTTCCCCTCCCACCCGGGGAGGAACAGGCGGACCGGGTACCCGCCCGCCGGCCGCAGGGGCTCCCCGTTCTGCGCGTACACCAGCATCGCGTCGTCCATGAGCTTGGCCATCGGCACGCTGCGCGACATCAGCGCGGCGTCGCCGCCCTCGGCCAGGGCCCATTCCGCCCCCGCCTTCACCCCGGTTTCGGCCAACAGGGTCTTCACCGGCACCCCGGTCCACTCGGCGTTGCAGAGCAGGCCATCGATGTTCTGCGGCGAGAGATCCGGCCGCGACCCCTTGAACGCCAGGCGCCCGTTGCCCGAGCACTCCAGGAAGTGCACGCGGGTTTCCGACGGCAGCGACATCAGGTCGTCGAGCGTGAAGATGATCTCGCGATCGACCAGTCCGTGCACCATCAACTTCCAGGTCGACGGATCGATGGTCGGGACGCCGGCGTGGTGGCGTTCGAACTGGAGGTCGGTCGGGGTGATGTTCCCGCTGAACTGGTGCAACGGCGTCAACGAACTCCCCGAGACCGCGCCGGTGGGACCGCGCCCGGTGACGACGAACGGTGACCGCACGCTCACGGCGGAGGTTGGCGCGCCGAGCACCTTGGTCGGGTCCGCCGGAGCTTGCGGGGGCGGTGGTGGAGGCGGAGCGCTGCTCGCCGGCCCCTGGCCCTCCACGGCCTCAGGCAAGGTCGAAAAGATCAGGGTGCCGGCCGCGGCCACCGTGCCACCAACCATGGCGCGACGGGTGAGGCCAGAACGTCCGGGAACTGCGTCGTGACCCGAGTCAGGCATATCTGGGAGAGCAAGGGGAAGTCCGCGCGTATTGTGGAGGCAGGGAGGGAATCCCACCAGAGGCACGCAGCTGTGCGGCACAGCACCGATGGCTCCGCGCCGATGCGCTACATTCGCGGGCATCACCACGGCGGACCTTTCACACAACGCTCACCCGCCCACCGATCCAGTCGTCATGGATTCCCGTACCCGCCTCTGGCTCCTCGCCGCCCTGGCTTGCGGCGACCCCGACCACGCCACGCGCCCCATTACCGCCCCGATCGCGAGCACCGCGCGGGGACCAGACGCCCGGGAGGGCGACGTGGGGGTGCGCGCCATTGTCTCGCTGACGCTCTCCCCGAACCCGCTCAACCTTGGTGTCGGGGCAACCAGCCAGCTCGCCGTCGCCGCGACCTCGCACACCGGCGCCGTCTACACGAACCCCGCCGCGGCGACCTGGACGACCGACGACGCCACTGTCGCAACCGTGAGCTCCCTGGGGGTGGTCACCGGGGTGGCCGCGGGGACCGCCCACGTTCGCGCCACCGCGGCCAACGGCGTCTTTGGCGAATCGACGGTGAACGTGACGGGCTCGCCTCCACCACCCCCCACGACCCACACGCTCCTGGCGGCGGGGGACATCGCGGTGTGTGGCTCGAACGGAGACGAGGCGACCGCCACGTTGCTCGACGCGGAAGCAGGGACCGTACTCGCGCTGGGGGACCTCGCCTACCCCAATGGCACGACCGCGGACTTCACCAATTGCTACGACGCGTCGTGGGGGCGTCACAAGGCGCGCACGCTGCCGGTGCCCGGCAACCACGAGTACGGCACCGCGAACGCCGCCCCGTACTTCACCTACTTTGGCGCCGCCGCGGGCACCCCCGGCAAGGGCTACTACAGCTACGACCTCGGCGCCTGGCACGTCGTGGCGCTGAACAGCAACTGTCCGGTCGTTTCGTGTGCGATTGGTTCGGCCCAGGAGGTTTGGCTCAAGGCGGACCTCGCGGCGACCACCAAGCCCTGCATCCTGGCGTACTGGCACCACGCGCGATGGAGTTCCGACGCCTCCCACGGCAACAACACCAGCGTCCAGCCACTGGTGCGTGCGCTGTTCAACGCGGGCGCGGATGTGCTCCTCTCGGCCCACGCGCACCTGTATGAACGCTTCGGGCTCCAGGACCCGAGCAACAACGCGAGCCCTGTCGGGATTCGGCAGTTCGTCGTGGGGACGGGCGGACGGACCCCGCTCTACTCATGGGGAGCCATCAAGCCCAACAGCCAGGTGCGCAACAACACCACCCTGGGGGTCCTCAAGCTGACCCTCGGCGCCACGTCGTACTCATGGTCTTTCCTTCCGGTCGCCGGGTCGACATTCACGGACTCGGGCACGCAGGCCTGCCATTGATCGTGCCGCCGGACCTGGTCCGGCACGGTTGACGAACGCGGGAACCCGGTGGACACTCTCCGGGTTCCCGCTTCCCTTTTCCGGCCATGCCCTTGCGCGTCCACCCTGCCCTCCTCGTCGCGTGCGCGACCTTTCTCATGAGTGAATCTCGCGCTGCCCAGGAGGCCCCCCGCCCTACGGTAGGTCGCTCGATGGTCACGACCCGACTGGGGATCGTGGCGTCGAGCTCTCCCCTCGCCGCCAAGGCCGGGACCCAGATGCTCGAGCGGGGTGGGAACGCCGTGGACGCGGCGATTGCGGCGAACGCCGTGATTGCCCTGACCGAACCTTCGGGTGACGGGATCGGTGGCGACCTCTTCGCGATCATCTACGACGCGAAGACCGGCCAGCTCCACGGCCTGAACGCCGCCGGATGGGCGCCCAAGGCGCTGAAC
>JAEUJL010000615.1 GCA_016794835.1 Gemmatimonadota bacterium
GTGATGCGCTGCGACACCAGCAGCGCGATGTGCCCGTCCGTGGTGCGATCCGCGATTCCCATCGCCGGCACCCCGGTTTCCAGCGTGACCACGCGCGGGTTCTGGAACGCGAGGCGCATCGGGGCCTGCGCGCCGGCGGCCGCCACCCAGGCGAGCATCTCGCGTCCAGCCACGTCGCCGAGGAGGGAGTGCGGCGGCCGCTGCCCCCACCCCTGCCACAGGCTCCCCACCAGGACCCCGAGCCCCACCGTCATGGCCATGACGGACGGCCGCGGCAGGCGGATCGCGCGTGCACTCGCCTCCAGCCCCACCACGAACGCCAGCCCGACCACGGGATACAGCGGCCAGTAGTAGCGGGTGTTCGCCACCGGCGAGAGCCAGAGCATCACGCCGTACCCGAGGAGGGCGATCCCCGCGAACGAGCGTCGCCAGCGCCAGGCCAGTGACGCCAGGCCGGCCAGCACCACGACCATCGCCACCAGGTGGTACACATCGTTAGGCAGGTCGCCCGGGAACGGATACCCCAGGACCTCAAAACAGGCAAAGCGCAACGCGTCCCACGCCAGGACCCAGCGTTGCGACCAGACCGTGAGGGTGACCCCCAGCAGGTCGCGATACGGGTTGTGCACCAGGCCAAGCGCGAGGGCGCCCGCGCCGGCCGCGCCCCACACCACGAGCGGGCCCCACGGGCGGCCGCGCCATTGGCGCCAGGTCGTGACCCCGAAGAGGGCCAGGGCCGGGATCAGCACCACCCCGGGGGCCCGGTAGGCCATCGCGGCCCCCCCAACCAGGGAAAGGAGGAGGATCCGGGCGGGGGTCCAGGCCGTCGTCCGGTCCACCAGCGCGAGGAACAGCCAGAACAACACGCAAAAGCCGGGATCGGAGAGCGGGACGAGGAGCCCCCCCGAACTCTCCATCCCGAAGGCCGCCAGCCCCACGGCCAGGGCGCGCTGCCACACCGGGACCTCCCGGGGGATCGCCCGGGACACAACCGCGGCGAACAGCAGGACGAAGACCACGTTCAACCACCGAAACACCGCGGGATCGCGCCCGAACGCCGCGATGACGGGGGCCAGCGTCAGGGGAAATCCCGGGGGATAGGCGGGGGGGCCCACCCCCCAAACGCCGGGATCATACAGGTACCCGATGTCCGCGTACGGCCGGCCATCGAGGAGCGCCAGCGCGTGGGCGACATACTGGGCGTGATCGCCCAGCAGGACATCCGGGTGCCAACGCCAGTGACGCGCGGTGAGGGCGAGGAACGGCAGGAGTGCCAGTGCCCACCACCCCGCCGCGCTCCCTTTGGCCTTCGGGATCACCCGGACCCCGGACGCGCGGGACCACCGGGGCTCCGCTGGCCGGTGAGGTCGCGGACCGCCCGCCATGCCTGGTCGATCGCTGCGTCGGTGTAGGCGTAGGCCGCGGCGTCCGCGTTCGCGATGGCAATGCGGCCCCGCGTCACCCGCGCCAGCTCATGCGGCGCCTGGCCGGGCGCCCACGTCGGGTCGTACAGCGAGTTGTACTCATAGGTGTAGCCGTGCGACCACCGGTTGACCGTGATCCCCGCGATGTCGCGCGCCGCATCGAACCCGCCGGGGCCCAGCACGCGGGCGAGCTGGTCGCGCACCTGGGCCTCGTACGTGGCGAACGGCGTCGCGAGCAGCTCGGCGCGACCCAATCGGTGCTGGTCACGCGCCGGAACGCCCGGTCGGTTGGGCGTCCGGAGGATATGCAGGACGACCGGCTCCTCCGGACCCCGGGCGAAGCGATAGTTCCCCATGCTCACCGGAAAGTCGACGCTGATCCCGCTCCAGTACATCCCGGGACACCGCACGCTGTGCACCCCTTGTCGCGCGAGCGAGGTCCAGTTCCGGATGGCCACGTTGGTGTAGACCAGGGGCACCTTCACCTGGTACTTCATCGCCTGCTGCTGCGCCGGCGGGATCTCCGGGCAGAGGTGGGGAATGATC
>JAEUJL010000622.1 GCA_016794835.1 Gemmatimonadota bacterium
CATACCGCCCTGGCGCTGGGGATCTCGCGCGCCACGCTCATCAAGAAGATCCGGCACTACGGGCTTGGTGCACGCAACGCACCCCCGTCACGAGGGAGGAACGCATGACCGAACTCAAGGAACACGACGCGATGGTGTGCCGCGCCTGCGGCAACGAGGAGCGGGCGTCCGAAGGGTACCCCTGCACGGGGTGCGGCACCTTCCTCTGCGTGATCTGCAACATGAAGGGCATCACGATGTGCAAGGCGTGCAGCGCGGCCGCCGCCCCCGCCGCCCCCCCGGCCGCCGGGCAGCCCTCGTGAAGAGCCTGTTCCAGCCTGCGGGGCCGGACTTCTCCCCGTTAGGCATCGTCATCGGGCACGCGACCGACGCCTCCGGGGTGACGGGATCGACGGTGAT
The DNA here is from genome assembly GCA_016794835.1 of Gemmatimonadota bacterium. GTDB lineage: Bacteria > Gemmatimonadota > Gemmatimonadetes > Gemmatimonadales > Gemmatimonadaceae > RBC101. The sequence goes on from JAEUJL010000622.1 coordinate 400, forward strand.
CCGGCGCGCGACCGGGGCGATGCGCTGCGGTGGGGTGCAGCTCGGGCGTGCCACCGCCTCGCGGGAGTTTGCCCTCGCCGATCCGCAGCACTCCACCGATCGGGTGGATGCGATCCTCCTCACCGGGGGATCGGCGTATGGCCTCGATGCCGCCGCCGGGGTGATGCGCTGGATGGAGGAACACCAGCGCGGGTTCCCGATTGCGGGTGGCGTGGTGCCCATCGTGCCGGCCGCCGCCATCTTCGACCTGGGGATGATGGGGCCGTTCACCACCCGACCGACGGCGGATGTGGCCTACGCGGCGTGTGCAGCCGGGGGGGCGACCCCCGCTGAGGGCAGCGTCGGCGCCGGGACGCGGGCGAGCGTCGGCAAGGTGGCGGGCGCGGCGCGTGCGATGAAGGGTGGGTTCGGGGCCTGGGTCGTGCGCAGCGGGGAGATCGTCGTGGGGGCTGCCGTTGTCACCAACGCGGTGGGCGACATTCGCGATGCGAGTGGCCGCATCATCGCCGGTGCGCGAGGCGACGGCGGCCGCTTCCTGGACGCGACCACCGTCCTGACGTCTGGGGGGCCGCGTCGTGGCGACGATGCACCATCCGGGATGAACACCACGATCGGTGCGGTGATGACCAACGTGCTGCTCTCGCGCCACGACCTGCAACAACTGGCGCGGGCGGCCACCGCAGCCTGGTTCAAGCGCATCACCCCGTGTGCCACGCAGTTCGACGGGGACACGCTCTTCGCGCTCGGCCCCATGGAAGGGATCACCGCGTCGCTCGTGGCCGTCGAGGTGCTGGCCGTCCAGGCGATGGAGATGGCCGTCGAGCGCAGTGTGAGATTCGCGCGTGGTCGGGACGGCGTTCCCGGGCTGGCCGATCCCGCCGTCCCGCGCGAGAAGTAGCGCTACGAGACCATCCCGCCCGCGGTCGGGGGGGCGACGAAGGTCGGCGGGGCGGTGCGCACATGCAGCGGGATCTCGCCACGCTGCTGTCCGTTCACGAACACGCGCATCGCGTAGGTGCCTGCCTGGTCCAGCGGCAGGTCGATCGAGGCCAGGAGCGGGATGTCGATCTCCGTGACGCCCGGAGGAGCGGGGGTCAACTCCACCTGCCCGTCCGAGGCCCACAGTTCGACCCCGCCCGGGTTGATCCACCGCAGCGAAACCTGGTGCGTGCCGGCGTCCTGGGGGGTGCCCTTGAACCGCACGATCAGGTGCGCGCGCGGATGGACAGCCGGCAATCCACCGACCTGCACCGCGTCGAAGACGCCGAGGATGTTCAGCTTCCCTTCCTGGGAGATGTTCGCGCCGTCGGCGAACATGGCAAAGGAGACAACCATGCGCGCAAGATAGTCGCGTGGGTGCAGTCCGGCGCGGGCGCCGTCTACCTTTCGCCCATGTCAGTCCGGACGGAAACGGCAGGCCAGGTGCTCTCGGCCCCGGGGCGCGGCGACGAGGTGCGTTGGCACACCGACGTCCTGCTCCTCCTGATGGCCCTCATGTGGGGGCTCAATTTCAGCGTCCTCAAGTTCACGTCGGCGTTCATGGGCGGGCTCGCGATCAACGCCATCCGCATCCCCATCGCCGCCTTCGCCCAGCTGGGGATCGCCGCGGGGCGTGCCATGACGCGCCCGGATCCGCGCGAAGCCCGGGTCCTCGTGTTCCTGGGGATGCTCGGGAACGGCGTCTACCAGGTCTTCTTCATCCTGGGGCTCATGCGATCCAGCGTGGCGACGGCGGCCCTCCTGATTGCCGCGAGCCCGGCGTTCGTCGCGATCGTGGGACGTCTCGAAAAGACGGAGTTCCTGAATGGCCGCCAGTGGCTTGGCGTGGGGCTGCAGATCGTTGGGTGCGCGGCCGTCGCACTGGGCGCGGTGCGCAACCGCGCGGCCGGGAGTGACAGCATCCTCGGCGTGGTCTTCCTGTGGTCGGCGGCGCTGTCCTGGGCGTTTTATGCCACGCGGGTCAAGCACTACTCGCACCATGTCGAGCCATGGTACCTCGGCGGATACACCATGCTGGGTGGGGCGATTGTCGCCGTGGCGGTGGGGATTCCCGCGCTGATGCTCGTGGACTGGGGGGCGTTGCCCGCCATGGCGTGGGGGGCGCTGGCGTACTCGTCGCTGATCGCGATGGTCGTGGCGTACCTCTTCTATTATCGGGGGCTGCGCGTCCTCGGACCGACGCGCACCTCGATGTACTCGAACCTGCAACCCATCGTGGCCATTGCCGTCGCGTGGGGGTTCCTGCACGAGAAGCCCACGGTCGCCCAGTTGACTGGCGCCACCCTGATTGTTGGTGGCCTCCTGCTCGCCCGATCCGACGCCGAACCCGCCGAAGCCTGATGAAGCTCATCCTGTTCGATATCGACGGCACGCTGCTGTGGACGTCCGGTGCGGGGCGCCGCGCGATGGAAGCGGCGCTCCTGACGCACTTCGGTCACACGGGGGCCCCGGGCTATCGCTACGATGGCAAGACGGACATCCAGATCGTGCGCGAGTCGATGCGCGAGGCCGGGGTCGACGATGCGGCGATCGACGCGCGGCTGGACGACGTCCTCGCCATGTACCTCGAACGGCTCAGTGTGGAGATCGAGGCCCCGCACACCACCATGCACCGGTATGACGGCGTGATGGAGTTGCTCGATGCCCTCGAGGCGCGTGCCGATCGTGTCACGGGGCTCCTCACCGGCAACATCGTGGAGGGGGCCAACCGAAAGCTGCGCGCCGTGGGCGTCGCGCCCGAGCGTTTTCGCCTCGGTGCGTTCGGCTCCGATCACGAGCACCGTCATGAACTTCCGGCGATCGCCGTGCGCCGTGCCCATGAGGCGCTGGGGCTCGCCTTCGAGGGACACCGCGTGGTGATCATCGGCGACACCCCTGCGGACATCCATTGCGGGCGCGGGATCGGGGCACGGGCGATTGCCGTCGCCACCGGGCACTACACGGTGGAGGACCTGGCCGCCCACCAGCCTGCGGCGGTCTTGCCATCGCTGGGCGACACGGCCGCCGTCATGCGCGCCATCGACGATGCGTGAGATCGAGCTGAAGGGGGTGGTGCCAGACCCGGAGGCGGCGCGCCGCGCCCTGCTCGCCTCGGGGGCGCGCTGCACCTTTGCGGGTGGCCTCATCGACTGGCGGTATGACCTGCCCGATCGCCGGCTGCGCGTGCGCGATGAAGTGTTGCGCCTGCGCGTGACGCGCGCGGCCGATGGGTCGGAGTCGGCTCGGCTCGACTTCAAGGGCCCGACCTCCTATCCGGATGGCTTCAAGGTGCGCGAGGAGATCGGCACTGACGTGCAGGACGCGGCGACGATGCATGCCATCCTGCTCGGCCTGGGCTATGTCATCTCGCGTGAGATCGAGCGGGAGGTCGAGGTTTACGAGTGGGAAGGAGTGGTCGTGCGTCTCGAGCAGTACCCGCGGCTAGACGTGCTCGCCGAGGTGGAGGGTGATCCGGCGGGCATCGAGCAGGCGATCGCGTGCATGGGGCTCGCCCGCGCATCGTTCACGGTGGAGCGGCTCTCGGACTTCGCGCGGCGCTTCGAGTCCCGAACCGGGCAGCGCGCCGCGCTGTCTGCGCGCGAGTTGTCGGGCGACTACAGCTACCGGCTGGATGACGCCTGAACCAGCGCCCTTGTTGGTGGTGCACGGCCTGACGATCGGCGGACGGTGGTCGGGCCGCGCGCTCGATGGCGCGGGGGGCCTGGTGATCGAGCGTGGCGCGGGGAAGGTCGCGACCGAACAGCTGCGCGTGACGATCGCGTGGCGCGCGCTGACCGACGCCACGCTCGAACGTGGGGCTCTCGCCTTGCACCAGGGTGAGGACGTGCTGGTATTGACCGGCTCGCCCGAGCTGACGCGTGCGTGGGGGATCATTGTCGAGCGCGCGTGCCCGATGCCCGAGTTCGCGCGTGGCCTGCGCACGTTAGGCAGGCGGGGCGCCGACGAGGCGCTGGAAAGCCGCTTCTTCGGGCCGTTGCTCGCCGCGCGGCGCCGCGTGGCCAATCCCGATGCGGTCGAGCGCCGGGTGGCACAGTTCGACACGAGCGCCCTGGCGGATCGCTGGCGCGCCGAGATGGAGCAGCTGGCCGCGGTGAGGTTCGCGGCGGATGGTCCGCGGCGGCGCGCGCTCGCCGCCCACCTGGAGGAAGCGCTCGAACCGTGCTTGTCGGCGCTCGAGGGTTTGGGAGCGTCCGCCGATGCCGTCTTCGCGGCGCCCGCGGGGACGCGGTTTGAGGCGTGGCGCCGGTGGACGGGCCAGCTGCGCCGGGTGTTCATTGAGGCCGATCGCGCGTGGCATCACGTCTCACTGCATCTCACATGATCCTGGGAATCGGCGTGGACATTGTGGACCACCAGCGCGTGCGCGAGATGCTCACACGGCGCGGCACCGAGGCGCTGGTGGCCAGGCTCCTCACCCCGGCGGAAGCGGCGTACTGCCTGCGCATGTTCGACCCCGCCCCGCATATCGCCGTCCGGCTCGCCGCCAAGGAAGCGACCTTCAAGGCGCTGGCGGGCTCCTTTGAGGCCCGTGCCATTGGATGGCAGGAGATGGAGGTGGTGCATGACGAACACCGGCGGCCGTCGCTCCGCCTCTCCGGACGGGCGGCTGCCCGTGCCGCCGAACTGGGGGTGGTGAGGACGCATCTCTCTATGACACATGGAGATACGTCCGCCGTGGCCACCGTGGTTGTGGAGGGTGCCTAGCCCTTTTCCGGAGACCCGATAAATTCTGTCGGGTTATTTTCCCCCGCCCCCGAAACGTCGCCTCCTGATGGGCCGAACCAGTTCCATTTTCGCCGCCGTCGCCTGCGCCCTGATGGGTGCGATCGAGGTGCCGCAGCTCGCGGCCCAGGAACGTCCGGCGAAGCGTCTCGCGATGATCGTGAGCGTCGCGATGACCGAATACGGGTTGGCGGTTGATGATCAGCGCCGCGTGGTCAACGACATCGAGTATGAAGAGGCGGTGACCTTCCTGGCGGACGCGCGCGAGGTGGCCGCGCGGTTGAGTGGTGATCGCGCCCCGCAGATTCGTGCGTTGCTGGACTCGATGGCGGTGGGCGTGGGTCGCAAGGAGCCACCCGCGGCGGTGCGCGCGCTCCACGCGCAGGTGATCCAGGCGATGGGAGCGGACGCCGCCCTCGACATGCCGACGCGGCGCCTCGATCCGGCGGAGGGGCAACGGGTCTACGAGGCGAACTGCGCGAGCTGCCACGGGTCGCGGGGGCTGGGCGATGGGCCCCAGGCGCGCGCGTTGAACCCGCCACCGCCTGCGCTCGGGGATGCGGAACAGATGGCGACCGTGACCCCGGCGATGATGTACAACATCATTTCGGTAGGGGTCGCCGGCACGAGCATGGTCGGATGGGCGGGCACCCTCACGCCAGACCAGCGGTGGAACGTCATCGCGTACCTCAACGGTTTGCGCGCACCGCAACCCACCGCGCCGGGTGAGGGGCTGTACCTGCAGCGATGCGCCGGGTGTCACGGGGTGACCGGGATGTCCGATGGCGACCTGACGCGCGCCTTGTCCCGCCTGCCGGCGGAGTTGTCGAGCTTTGCCTGGCACGTGGACCGGAGTGATGCGCAGATCGGGGCGGTGATCCGCGAAGGGGTGACGGGGACGGCGATGCCGCCCGCGCGCGAGCTCTCGGCGGCCGATGTCGCACAGCTCGTGGCGCATGTGCGGCGCCTGGCCCTGGAGGATGTCCCGGCGTTGGTGGCCACCACGGACAGCACCGACGGCGCGGCCGCGGCGCAGCGGGTGCTCGGCCTGCTCGACGATGCCCTGGCCGCGTTGCGCGCCGGCCGTCGTGCCGACGCCAACGATCGCGCCTTCGACAGCTACATCGCCTTCGAGCCCCTCGAGACCGTGGCGCGCGCACGCAATCCGGGGTTGGTGGCGTCGATGGAACGCCAGTTTGCGGACTTCAAGGGAGCGGTGAAGGCCGGGGACATCCGCGGGGCCGAGCGGGCGCGTGACGCCGTGGAGGCTGGGATGCCCGGCATCCTCGAGCTGGTCCAGCCCACCACCGGGTTCTGGGGGAACTTCCTCCAGTCGTTCCTGATCATCCTGCGCGAGGGCTTCGAGGCGATCCTCGTGGTCGGGGCCGTCGTGACCTTCCTCGTGAAGACTGGCAACCGGCGTCGATTGCGCGCGGTCTGGGTGGGAGTCGGCGCGGCCCTCGTGGCCAGCGGGGTGACGGCGGTGATCCTCGCGACCGTCCTGCGGGCGCTGCCAGCGACGCGGGAGATCATCGAGGGGATCACGATGCTGGTGGCGGTCGCGGTGTTGTTCTCCGTCAGCTACTGGCTGATCTCCAAGGTGGAAGCGGCCAAGTGGCAGCAGTTCATCCGGGACAAGGTCAACGACGCGTTGCAGCATGGGGGCGGGCGTGCGTTGTCGGTCGTCGCCTTCCTCGCGGTCTATCGCGAGGGGGCAGAGACCGCGCTCTTCTACCAGGCGCTGCTGCGCGACGGCGCGGGGATGCCCATCGCCCTCGGGATCCTGGTGGGCGGCGCCGCGCTGGCCATCGTCTTCACGCTGTTCTATCGCTACGGGGTGCGCCTCCCGCTGCGCCCGTTCTTTGCGGGCACCTCGGCGCTGCTCTACTACATGGCGTTTGTCTTCATGGGGAAGGGGATCCGCGAGCTCCAGGAGGGCAACGTGGTCCCGATCACGGTCCTCCCGGGATGGCCGCACGTGGAGGCGATGGGGATCTACCCCAGTGTGCAGACCCTGCTCGCGCAGCTGCTCCTGGTCGTGCTGTTCGTGCTGGCGCTGCTCAAGACCTTCTGGCCCAAGCGCTCCGTCACCCTTCCGACCGTCCCTCCGCCCTCACCCGGGCCGACCGTGATCGACGCCCGCGTGAAGGCGCTGGAGGAGAAGGTGCGGGAGATGGAGCAGACGCTGGTCGTGGAAGAGCAGTCCCAGGGGGCGGACTTCAGACGGTAGCGGCGCGGACGGCGTGGATCCCCGGCTTGCCGGGCCCGGTGCGTGCCCGGGCCGCCATGACCGCGATGCCGATCGCCATGATCGCGAGCCCGATGACCTGGGCGGCGGTGAGCGGGCCAAAGAAGCGGTCGTCCTTCGCGCGGAAGAACTCGATCACGAAGCGTTCAGCGCCGGCCAGCACGCAGTACACCCCAAAGAGCCACCCCTCCGCGTGCTTGTGGTTCCGCAGTCGCCAAACGACGAGGAACATCAGGAATCCCAGGAAGGTCTCGTACAGCTGGGTGGGGTGCACGGCGAGGACCGTCTCTGGCGCCACCCCATCCGGGATCGGGACGCCAAAGCTGCGGTTCATCTGGAGGGCGGTGCTTGGCGGCGCGCCCTGCGGGAACATCACGGCGAGCGGCCCGTCCCACGGCCGCCCGTAGTCATCGCCCACCGCCCAGCAGCCCGTGCGCCCCACCGAGTAACCCGCCGCGATGGCGATGCCGGCCACGTCGGCGAACCGCGGGAAGGAGAGTTTGCGACTGGTAATGAAGATCCAGTTGGCCAGGACGGCGCCCATGAAGCCGCCCCAGAAGACAAAGCCGGCGCGCGAGAGCAGGTCGTTCCAGTCCCCGGTGACCACGGCGGAGTAGTAGACCTTGCCGCCGACGATCGTGCCGAGGATGGAGTAGATGATGATGTCCGGGATCGCGTCCGATTCCTTCTGGTGTCCCCGGCGCGTGAGCTCCACCTGGCAGATTACCTGGGAGATCGCGAATGCCATGAACACGGCGATCCCGAATCCGGTGAGCTTGAAGCTCCCATAGATCGGGATCTCGAACGGCAGGACAGTGTGGGGCATCGGGGCTCGGGATCGACGGGTCGGGACAAGTTACAGGGGACGCCGGGGGAGGTGAACGGCGGGGAGCTCGCGGCCGCTCGGTGGGGCAGAGGCAGTGGTCAGCGCGGCGCCCTGGTGAGGCCGGGGATGTCGCGCTGGGCGTAGGCGTTGAGCGTCCAGTCATCGGCCTGCCCGCGCGCCGTCCGCCAGGCGCCGGCGGCGGCGATCATGGCGGCGTTATCCGTGGCGAGGCGGGCGGTCGGGGCAAAGACCCGGGCCCCCATGGCATCCAGGGCGGTCGCCATGGCCGTGACTAGTGTGCGATTGCATGCGACCCCCCCGCCGAGCACCACCCGGGTGCGTCCGTGCGCCCGGCAGGCGCGCACGACCTTGGCGACGAGGGTATCGATGAGCGCGTCCTGGAAGCCGCGGGCGAGGTGCGCCCGATCGGCGTCCAGGTCGCTCGATGCCTCCGCGGCGAGTCGGACGGCCGTCTTGAGTCCGCTGAACGAGAGGTCGTAGTAGTCGTCGTCCCCCGGCTGCTGGTC
>JAEUJL010000678.1 GCA_016794835.1 Gemmatimonadota bacterium
CCTGCCCCGAGCACCCGAAGGACGTCGTCGACATGCAGGGAGTCGAGGACGAACTCGGTCTCCCCCATCTCGCGGCGCTGCTCCAGGAAGGTGCGCAGCCGTTCGCGGGCACTCACCGCAGGAGCCCCACCACGCGATCGAGGATCGCGTCGGCGACGTCGTCCTTGGACAACAACGGGAGTGCCTCTGCCGCCCCCCGACGCTGGAGGATGGTCACGCGGTTGGTGTCCACACCAAACCCGGCCCCGTCCTCGCGGGCATCGTTGACGACGATGAGGTCGAGTCCCTTCCCCTCGAGCTTGCGCTGGGCGTTGGCCAGCACGTCTTCCGTCTCGAGGGCAAAGCCGACGATCACGGTGTCGCGCCCGCGATCCCCAACTGTTGCCTGCAGGATGTCCGTCGTCGGCGTCAGCGCGATGGCGTCCGGAGCCGTGGATTTCTTGATCTTCTCGCTGGCCAGGGTGGCCGGGCGGAAATCCGCGGGGGCCGCGGCCATCACGAGGACGTCCGCCGAGGGCAACGCGCGACGGACGGCGTCGTGCATCTCCTGGACGGATTCGACCGGGACGATCGTGGCTCCCACCGGATGCGGGACGGACAACGGGCCGCAGACCAGGGTGACCCGCGCGCCGCGGCGCCACGCGGCGGCGGCGAGGGCGACCCCCATCTTTCCGCTCGACCGATTGGAGAGAAAGCGGACGGGATCCACGGCCTCGCGGGTCGGCCCGGCCGTGACAAGCACATGGCGATTCGTGAGGTCAGCCTGCGCTTCCAGCAGGCGACCGATGTGCGCCATGAGGACTTCGGGCTCGGGCAACCGCCCCGGGCCCGATCCTTCGCCGACGGCCAGGTCCCCGGTGTCGGGATCGAGCAGGTGGTAGCCGATCTCGCGGAGCTGCGCCACGTTGCGCCCGGTTTGGGGATGCTCCCACATCCGGTCGTTCATGGCCGGGGCCATGAACACGGGAGCCTTGGTGGCAAGCAGGCAGGCGGTGAGCAGGTCGTCGGCGCGACCCGCGGCCGCGCGCGAGAGGAAGTCCGCAGTGGCCGGGGCGATCGCGATGACGTCGGCGGCGCGCGCGAGGCGGATGTGATCGAGGGCGTGTCCCGCCTCGAACAGCTCGGTGTGCACCGCGCGACCCGTCAGCGCCTCGAAGGTGACGGACCCGACAAACTCCTGGGCACTCCGCGTGAGGACGACGTCGACCTCGGCGCCGGCCTGCGTCAGGCGACGCGCCAGCGTCGCGGACTTGTAGCTCGCGATGCCCCCGGTGACCCCGAGGAGGACGCGACGCCCAGCAAACGGACGAACGGGATTACTCCCCGCGCTTGCGCGCCGTGATCTTGTAGTCGACGTCCCCCTGCGAGAGCTCCTCCATCGCGCGGGTGGTCAGCTTCTTTTCGCGCGTCGCGGAACGATCGCGCGGGAACTCGTTGAGCACGCGCGCATACTTGGCGGCAACGAGCACCCCGAGGTACTTGTTGGCCGAGCTGCTGGCGATTTCGTCCGGCGTAAAGACTCGCATGGTCAGTTTCCTGGGAATTGCTGGATAAGGTCGTTCAGGGCTCCCACGATGTGCCGAACCCGCTCGGCCGTACGAGGGAGTCTCGCGTGGCGCACCGCCTCGGCCTCGACGATCGAGGCGACCTGGCGGTACGCCGTTTCCAGGTCGTCATTCACGACGACGTACTGATACTGCCCCACCTCCGCCAACTCGTCCCGGGCGCCCTGTAACCGCTTGAGGGTGGTCGCCCGGTCCTCGGTTTTCCGCCCGGTCAGCCGTCCCACCAGAACGTCGGCGGAGGGCGGCAGCAGGAAGACTAATACCGACTCGGGGTAGGATGCCATGAATTGCCGGGCTCCCTGCACGTCGATGTCCATGATGACGTGCCGCCCGGAGGCGAAAACCCGGTCCACCTCCTCCCGGAGGGTGCCGTACCGGTTGCCGTGGACGTGGGCGTGTTCGGCGAATTCCCCCCGCTCGACCCGCCCCCCGAAGTCCTCTGGGCTCAGGAAGTGGTAGTCACGCCCCTGGACCTCCCCCGGACGGGGGGAGCGGGTCGTGCACGAGACCGAGTACCCGACGTCCGGGCGCCGGTCGACGAGCATCCGGGCAATGGTGGTCTTGCCGCCCCCCGAGGGGGAGGAAAGGATGATCGGGAAAGGGTTCACTCGATGTTCTCCACTTGCTCCCGCATGCGTTCCAGTTCCTCCTTGATCAGGACGACGTCGTTCGTGATGGCCACGTCGTTGGCCTTCGAGCCGGTGGTATTGGCCTCCCGCAGCATCTCCTGAAGGAGGAAGCCGAGCCGCTTCCCGACCCCATCCGGCGCCCCGGCCAGCGTCTGGCGGAAGGCGGCAATGTGCGCCGTGAACCGGGCGACCTCCTCGCCGACATCGATCCGCTCCGCCAGGAGTGCCACTTCGGTGGCCAGCCGCTGGGGGTCCATGGTGGATCCGCCGAGCAGCTCCTCCACGGCGAGCCGGACCTTCTCCCGATGGGCCTGGACGCGCTCGGGGGCCCGGGCCTCCACCCGCCCCAGTGCGGCCTCGATGCGACCCAGGCGATCCTGCAGGTAGGCGGCCAGGGTCGCGCCCTCGACGGCTCGCGAGCTGGTGAACGCCTCCAGGGCCTGGTCGCACAGGAGGAGGAGCGCCGCGCCGTCTTCTTCCCCCGGGGCTTCCTCGCGGGCAAAGACATCCGGCAGGCGCAACACCGTCGCGACATCCACGTCGCCGGCGAGGTCGTGGCGTCCCTTGAGTTCGCGCAGGACGGCAACCCAGGCGGCCACGCGGCGCTCATCGATGGCCGGCCGGTCGGCCACGGCATCCTCGAAGCGGGCCGCGAGGGTCACGTGCCCGCGCGTCACCCGCTTCTTGAGCAGCTCACGCACCTCGAACTCGAAGCGGGCGAGTTCGCCCGCCAGCCGGATGGTCGACGTGAGGAAGCGATGGTTGACGGAGCGGACGTCCACCGAGACGCGTCGGGCCCCGATGCTCCCGGTCGCGATGCCGAACCCCGTCATGCTGCGGATCATTGGCGAATCCCCGGGTCAGTTGAAGAAGTTCCAGCGAACGCCATAGAACTGCGCCGGGCGCGCGTTCCGGAATCCCGGCACCTGGGAGTACGTCTCGTTGAGGAAGTTCCGGAACTGGTATGACAGGGTGGCCTGCATCAACCGGATCTCCAGCTGGAATCCCACCAGGCGATACTGGCTCGACTCGACCACCACGCCCTTGTCCAGCACAAACGGTGCTTGCGTCCGGTAGTCGTGGGTGAGGGCGAACCGAATGTTGAGGTTGCCCGAGGGGAAACGAGAGAGCCAGTCGGTGTCGATGAAGAGCTGGGTGTGCGCCTGGAATTCCGGGCGAAAGCCGCGGGACTCCGACCACCGAACCCCCATCGCGTCGAACCCGACGTCCTTCCAGAACCGGCCACGGGCGGTGATGAACATCCCGGTGGCGGCGGCGTCGGGCACCATGCGGTATCCGCTGTCGAACAACACCGGGGGCGGCAGGCGGGCGGGATCACGCTGCATCACCCCACCCCCAACCCACATCTCCTTCACGCGCCACGCCGCTTCCCCGCGAAAGGCGAGGGGGGAGCCGGTGATAGTGGAGTCGTCAAAGGTGGTACGACTGGCCGCGCCGATGAGTGCGAGCCGCGAAAACGGCTGCATGCGCACCGATCCCTCCGCGCGGAGGAACCCGAGGTCATCGCGGCGCTCCGCGGAGCCCGAGGCGACCAGCTTCCACCACTCCATGGAGCCGCGGAGCATCGGAGACACCGACCGGGCCCCCTCGTGGTCCCGGACGCGGACGGTCGCCGAGAGCGCGGCGCGCCCGCGGGTCCAGCCGATCGCGCCGACGTACTGTCGGGTCGCGGTGTTGAAGGCGGTGGAATCGGGGATCGTGTCCGACACGGACGGGGCGCCGGTCGCGTCGTTGGAGCTGAGGCGTGCGGTCTGGCGATGGGACAGGCGTGCTCCCACCACCTGCGCCCAGAGTCCCCGGGTCGTGTCGACGTACGAGGCGCGCGCCATCACGTCGGCGTTGGTCAGGTCAATCGGGGCGAGGGGCACGCCGGTGCCCTCGATGCGCGCCTGCTGGGTGCGTTCGCGCCGGGTGCGCATGAAGGTGACGTCGGCACCCCACCGCCCGCGCGCCCATCCGGTTCGACCAAACAGGGAAAGCTGGTCTCCGTCACCGACGTCGCGCGGGTCACGGGTCGAGAACTGCTGGCCCCCGAGCTGCAGCACCTGGCCGCCACCGAAGCGTCGGCCGTAGTACCCGCGGTAGGCGTTGGTCTGCAGGTCCCCGTTGCCGATGTCCACGCGGGTGGAGGGCGTGGTGCTTCGCACCCGCCAGGTCTGCAGGAACACCCGCGTCTCGAACGCCCCGCGCTCGATGCGCACCTCCTCGAGGGGCCACAACGGGATCATCGAGAGGTCCAGGACCTCGCCGTTGCGCGGGTCGAGGTTGTCCAGCTCAATCCCGTCCTGGAAGACGCGCACGGCCCGGAAGTCCCCGAGGAAGGCGGCGTGTTCCGGGGAGGCGAGCCACCCGGTCCGGAAGACGGTGGCCCCCGGGACGGTCTCCAGCAGGTCGCCTAACGATAGTGCCCCGCTCTTCCCGATGGCCTCCCGATCCCAGCGGAGCGCGCCCGGGTGCTCGGTCAGGCGTGGCATTTCCGCGGACGGGGTTGCCACCTTGATCGAATCCCCACGTTTCTGCTGCTCACGGATGATCGCGAGGTCCTGCTGCATCAGCGAGTCCGCCCGGAGCGAGTCGATCCTGGCCCGGCGCACCGAATCGGCGCGCGCGCGCACCGTCGAGTCCGCCTTGAGCGAATCGGCCTTGAGCGAGTCGGCCCTGGTGCGCAGGGTGTCGCGGACCTGCGCCCCGGCGCTGCCATGAAAAACGGCCCCGACCAGGAGGCCGAGGCCGGTCCTGAGCCACCAGCGACGCATCCCGGTCAGCGCTCGCGCCCCCGCACGAACTCGACAAACGTCCCCACCGGCACGCCCGTGGCACCCACCGGCATGATCGTGAGGTCGCTTTCGCTGTACGCCGTCCCGGCGATGTCCAGGTGCACCCATGGGTAGTCCACGAACTCGTTCAGGAACGCGGCCGCCGTCAGGGCACCCGCCGCGCGACCCCCGGTGTTCTTGATGTCCGCCACCACCGACCGGATCTGCTCCTTGTACTCGTCCGTGAGCGGAAGTTGCCATGCCGGCTCCGCCGCGCGCCGCGAGGCGGCGATCACCTCGGTCATCAGCGCGTCATCGTTCCCCATCGCCCCGGTCGTGCTGTTGCCCAGGGCCACGACACAGGCGCCGGTGAGGGTGGCCGCGTCGATCACGGCAGCCGGGTGGTACTGCTTGATCCAGTGCAGCACGTCGGCCAGCACCAGCCGGCCCTCGGCGTCCGTGTTGATGATCTCGATCGTCTTGCCGGACGAGGCCCGCACGATGTCACCCGGCTTGACCGCGACGCCACTCGGCATGTTCGTGGTCGCGCCGAACACCCCAACGACATTCTGCTTGAGCCCGAGTCGTGCAATCGCCTCCATCGCGCCGATGACGCCCGCCGCGCCGCACATGTCGAACTTCATGAACTCCATGCGCTCCGCCGGCTTGATGGAGATGCCGCCCGTATCAAAACACAGGCCCTTCCCCACCAGGATGATCGGCGCCTGGCCCTTGGGGCCGTGGCCATACTCGATCGCCACCAACTTGGGATCCTGCGGGGTGCCCTGCGCGACGCAGAGGAACGACCCCATCCCTTCCCGCTCCATTTCCTTGCGACCCAGCACGGTCACCCGGAGCTTGTGACGCTTCCCCAGGTCACGGGCCGTGTCGGCGAGCAGGTCCGGCGTGCACACGTTGCCCGGCATGTTGGCCAGGCGACGCGCCAGGGCATATCCCTCGCCGATCGCGGCGGCCGAGGCCAGGGCCGCCGTGGCGGCGCCCGTGTCGTCCACGAGGAAGGTGACCGAGGCCAGCGGGGCTCGGCGGTCCGACTCGGGGACCGGGGTCTTCATCTCGAGGTACTCCCACGCACCGTGCTGCACCCCGATCGCCGCCTGTTCGAGTTCTGACGGCGTCCAGCCCGTGGCGACGAGGGTCAGGGACCCGACCCCGGCCCGGTGCGCCTGGCGGCCGGCAAGGGCGGCGGCGCGCCGCAGGGCGCCCTCCCGTGATCCCACCGTTCCCATGCCCACGAGCAGGATGCGCCGCGGTCCACGCGAGCCCCCGACGATGTGCAGTTGTTCGTCCCGTCCGCCCCGGAAGTCCCGCCGGTCAAAGCTGCGCTTGAGCGCGCCACCGATTGCCTTGTCCAACTCGCGAAGGTCGGAGGGCATGCCGCTCCCCGACGGCAGGAGGCAGGCCAGCATCGGCGTGTTGGCGGATGCCGCGCGACCGGAACGCGCACTCAGGGCAAGGGACATGTTGAGGGGGAGCGAGGGGCACGACAGGAGGAAGCGCGTAAGCTATTGGCGTCCGCATAACGCCCACAAGCGACCCGCGTCAGGCCACGCGATCCGGGAGCGGCTCGCCGGCCACCCATGCCGCGAGGTTGGCCAGGACGCGCTCCCCCATCGCCACCCGGCTTTCCACCGTCGCGCTGCCGAGGTGTGGAAGGGTCACGATGCGCGGGTGGGCGAGGAGCGCCGGATTCACCGCGGGTTCCCCGTCAAAGACGTCGAGGGCGGCCCCGGCGAGTTGCTCCGCGTCCAGGGCGCGCAGGAGTGCGGCTTCGTCCACCACATCGCCCCGCGCGGTGTTCACCAGGAACGCGCCACGACGCATGGCGGCGAGCGCCGGCCCGTCGATGAGGTGCCTCGTGCCCTCGGTCGCCGGACAGTGGAGCGAGATGAAGTCGGCGGAGCCGAGCAAGGCGTCGCGTGATGCGCACCACTGCAGGCCGTGGGCCGCTTCATCGGCAAGCGGCAACCGCGTCCGCGACCAGTACGTCACCGACATCCCGAAGCCATGACGCGCACGGTGGGCGACGGCGCGCCCGATCCGCCCCAGGCCGATGATGCCTAACGTCTTCCCGGACACCCGCGTCCCGAGGAGGTGGGTGGGCCGCCAGCCGGTCCACGCCCCGGCGCGCAGCTCCCGGTCCCCTTCCCAGGCGCGTCGCGCCACGGCCAGGAGGAGGAGGATCGTCAGGTCGGCGGTGTCCTCGGTGAGCACGCCGGGGGTGTTGCTCACGGGCATCCCGATCCGGCGACAGGCCGCCAGGTCAATGTGGTTTGTCCCGACCCCGAAGTTCGCGAGGAAGGTGGCGCGTCGCGGCGTGCGTTCGAGGAGGTCCGCGTCGAGTCGATCCCC
>JAEUJL010000697.1 GCA_016794835.1 Gemmatimonadota bacterium
CGGGCACTGATGCGGATGGTGACCGGCCGGGTGATCGGCGCCATCCCATGCTTGATGGCATTCTCCACCAACGGCTGCAGGAGGAACGGCAGGATGGGGGCGTCCAGCAGGTCGGGGTCGACCTCCTCGACGACCCGCAACCGCTCGCCATGCCGCAGTCGTTCCAGGGCGAGGTAGTCACGCACAAAGGCGAGTTCGTCGCCCAGGGCGACCTGGTCGTTGCCCTCGGCGTTCACCTCCAGGACGCGTCGCAAGCAGGCAGCCAGTCGTTCGAGTGCGCCCTCGGCCCGCGTCGGGTCGGCGCGCACGAGCGCCGTGATGGAGTGCAGGGTGTTGAACAGGAAGTGAGGATTGAGCTGGGCGCGCAGGGCCTGCAGCTCGGCCCGCACCCGGTCGGCCTCGGCACGCGCCGCACGCTGCTCCTGTGCACGCAATGCGGCCAGCCGGTCCAGGCTGGTGAACGCCACCACGAGCAGGACGTAGAGGATCAGCCCGGTGACAAACTGCCAACGGATGGCGTTGGCGAGGAACCCTTCCCAGCGATCCGCCGGCGCGCCCCAGGCGATCTCGGCGGCAATGAATCCCGTCCACAGCCCCGCATACGCGCCACCAAGGAGGACATGGCGCAGGAGGGCGCCCGGGGCCCAGCCCGTGGGTCGCCATCGCGCGACCCCCACGCCGAGCGCCGCGGCGATCCCCACCGTGCTCACCGCCGAGAGGGCACTGTCGAGCCAGGAGGCCCCGCTGAGGTGCACCGCCAGCGTGTAGACGGGGACAAACGGGAACCAGGCGAGGAGGTACGGCCGGAGGGGGACGCGTGCGCGGGTCACCGCTTCACCTTCTCGAGGGCAGGCAACAGCTGGTGCTTCACCCATCCATAGTTGGGGTCGAGTTCGAGGGCCCGGGTGTACGCCGCACGCGCTGCCTCCACCTCTTTCTCGGCGGCGTGGGCCTGCCCCAGCCACGCGTAGGCCTCCACGGTCCCCCAGCGCGGGGTGCCGGGGGCCGGCGCCTGCTTCGCGAACAACGCGACGGCACGCGTGAAGTCGGCCAGCGCCTTGTCGCTTCCCCCACCAAACATCTTCGGCTTGTAGAGCGCGCTGATCCCCCGGAGCAACAGGACGCGGGGGTTGTCCGGCCCCAGGCGGATGGCATCGGCGAACAGGTCGTCGGCCTTTCCGCCGAGCCGCATGCCGGTCATCATCCCGCCTAACGCGATCTGCTGGCCCAGCACGCTGGCATGCAGGGCGGGGGTCTCCGGCCACGGAAGCACGGCGGCCGAGCGGGCCAGCAGTGCGGCGGCCTCCTCGAGCAGTGGCTTGGCGTCGTCCGGTCGGTTGGCACTGTTGACCAGCACCGTCGCCTTGCGGTAGAGCGCATACCCCTTGTAGTGCAGGATGGCGCCATCGGTCGGCGTCACCGTCAACACGCGATCGGCCAGGGCAATGGCCTGGTCAAAGGCCGCGCCATCGCCACGGGCCATGGCGCCCTCGATGAGGGTGCCGAGGGAGTCGGCCCAGCGCGTGCTGCCGGGGGCCTGGGCCCCCACCGGGGCCGTCCACAGCGCGAAGGTCAACAGGAGGGAACGACGCATCGGGAACCTCACTGCCAGATCAGGCTGGCGCCGAAGTATAGGGAACGGTTGAAGATCGATGGGAGGGGGGTGCGCGTGCGGTAGTCGCGGCTGTACCGCCACCCCTGCACGTTGGACGCGTTCAGGATGTTGCTCACCGAGACGTACAGCACCGATTGCAGGTGCGCCCCCAGCGGCCGGTACCGGCTGGCCGACAGGTCGAGTCGCTGGATCCCGTCGAACCGCTCGGCGTTAGGCGGCCCGTAGGTCGGCACGAACAGGTCGCGGGTGGCATCGAAGGTTGCCGCGACCACCTCGGTGTACGGGCGTCCCGTGGCCGTGCGCCAGTTGCCGCCCAGTCGGAGCCCGTTGGCAAAGGCCTTCTCGACGATGACCGCGCTCGAGCGGCGGACGTCAAACGCCGCGGCGGCCATCGCGCCGGTCCCGGGATCCGTGCGCTCCGCCTGCAACACGGAGACGATGGTCCGGCTCGTCATCCCGCCCGGCAGGCGACCCTTGAAGAAGAGGTCGATGCCGCGCGAGGTCCCCCGGGCCGGGGCGAAGACCCGGTACGTGCGGTCGAGGACGGCGAGGTCGCGGTAGCGCTTGTCGTACAGCTCGACGCGCAGCATCGTCGCCTCGCCATCCCCGAGCTGGAGGCCAACGATGGACTGCATCGCACGCATCGGGCGGAGCCCGGCGCGCCCGAAGGCGTCATCGTGGAAGAGGGGGTCGGCGACCTGGTGGTAGATGCCCCAGGCGGCGGTGGCGGTGACACCACCGATGGGCTCCCAGGCCAGTGAGAGTCGTGGGTCGATGGTGCGACGCCCGGTCAGGGTGGAACGGTCGCTCCGGATCCCGGGAACGAACTTCAGGCGATCGCGCGGCTGCCACTCGAGCTCGACAAAGCTGCCGATGCGCGTGGCCGGTCGCACGAACGCGTACAGCGAGCGGGCGGCCGTGTCACCCGGGGCGTTCGGGGCGGCGAGCGAACCGCGGATCGCCGAACGCTGGCCTTCCAGCTCGCCGCCCACGCGCAGGGTCGTCCCGGGGGCCAGCTCGCGGGTCAGCTGGAGGAAGAGCTGGCGCTGACGCTGGTCGGCGTCCAGGCGGAACGCGCCGTAGTCCTCCCGGCGGTCCAGCGTGCCCTGGCTCGCACTGCCGACGATGCCCCACGAACCCACGACGTCCTTCAGGCTCACGACGGCGAGCCGGGACCCGACACGACTATTGAAGGTGCCCGAGAACGCCGGATCGTCGATGGGAATGCCAACCAGGTTCGACTGGTCGAGGACGAGGGCCTTCACCTCCCCCGTCGGTCGGTATCGCACCGTGGCGCTGGCGCTGCCGTCGTGCCCGCTCGGTGGCGGGGTGAACCCCCGCTGGTTCTGGTTGATACGAAAGAACGGGGCGAGGTTCGTCCGGTTCCCCGCCGCACGGAGGGTGAGCCGGGGGTGCACCCGGAGCGCGAGGTCCGCCGAGGTGGCCGCCAGCCCCGCGCCGAAGGTCCCGGCGTGGCGTGGTGCCTCTCCTCGGGTTCGCAGGCCGACCACGCCAGACAGGGCGTTTCCGTAGCGGGCGCCGAATCCGCCTGACGAGAAGTAGATCCCCTCGAGCTGGAACGGGTCGACGGTCCCGACGAAGGTCCCGGTGGGGGTCAGCAGCTGCTGGGGGTTGAGCAGTTGCGCCTCGTTCATGAAGACCTTGGTCTCCGTATAGTCGCCGCCCCGGACGAAGAGCGCCGTGCCGTCGTCGACCGCCTGGACCCCCGGCAAGAGCTGGATGGCGCGGTTGATGTCCGCGGAGGT
>JAEUJL010000705.1 GCA_016794835.1 Gemmatimonadota bacterium
GGGGGTCAGTGGACGGGCCAAGTGCGGTAAGCGGTGTCTATGGAAATGACCGGCCGGACTCGCCGGGGTCACGGCCTGAATAGTTTATCCCCTGCATGTACCTGCCGTACACCTTTCCCACCCGCCAGCTCCACCGGCACGCGGTCGCCGCCGTCGCACTGGTGGCCCAGGTCGCCTGGGCGCAGGCGGCCACCGCCCAGGAACCCGCCCTCGGGCTCCGCGGGATCGGGGCCTTCGGACTCACCGCCGGGGCCTCCTCCATCGAGAGAAACGCGACCGGGATCGAGCTCGGCGCCACCCTCGACCTCGGCCATTTTCGCTCGCGGCGTGTCCGCCCGGGGGCGGCGGTGTCCTTCCTTCGCTCCCTCCCCCGCAGCGAGTACGTCCCCCAGGAAGACGCCACCTACCGGGACGTCTTCTACGACCTCAGCGGCCACGTCACCCTCACCGTTCTCGCCCGCGACCCCGTCCATGCCGTGGTGCCTTATGCAAGTGTCGGCGCGGGGGTGCACGCCCTGACGTCCTCGTACGGCTCCATCCCGATCGACATTCGCTACAACACGAATGTCCTCGGCCTCCGCATGGGTGCCGGGCTCCGGTTCCGCGGTCGCGCCCGGGCGCTCAGCCTCGAGTCCACGGCCATCCTCGCGCGCAACGTGAGCCGGGCAACGATCGGCCTGTCCACGGAATGGCTGAAGGGCGACCTGCGCCGCTCCCGAGACCCATGACCCTGCCCCAACGACTCACCACCGTCCTGGACCGCTTTCGCACCCTCTCGCGCGAGGACAAGATGGCGGCCCTGGTCAGTTACGCCCGCAAGCTGGAGCCGTTGCCCCCACACCTTGCCGCGCTGTCCGACGACGCCTTCGCCGTCCATGAGTGCCAGACCCCGGTGCGGATCTTCCCGGAATTCGCCGACGGCCGCCTGCACTTCTACGCCGAGATCAACGCGCGCCAGTCCCCGACGGTCGCCGCCTTCCTCAGCATCGTGTTCAGCGCCGTGAACGACGAGCCGCCAGAGGTCACCCTGGCGATTCCTCCGGACTTCGTGCGCACCATGATGGGCGGCCTCGGCCTTGGCACACGCGAAGTCGGACTCGAAGCCCTGGTCGCTCGCCTCAAGCGCCACGCACGCGACGTCACGCCCTGACCCTCACTTCCACCCCAACGCACCGCCATGGCCACCCCGCAGTCTGCGACCTCCCACGCGCGCACCATCCCGGTCTTTCACCTGTTCGCCCTGCCGGTCCTCCTGATCAACATCGGCGTCGCCGTGGCGGCCCTCTGGCGCACGCCCACGCTGGCCAGCGGATGGGCACTGCTGGTCGCAGCCGCCCTGTTCATCGGCGTGTTGATGGGACGCGTGCAGGCGCTCACCGCGCAGGATCGGTTGATTCGGCTCGAGGAGACCTTGCGGTTGCAGCGGGTGCTCCCGGCCGGGCAACAGGCGGACATCGCCGCCCTCACGCGCTACCAGTTTGTCGCCCTGCGCTTCGCGTCCGATGAGGAATTGCCGGAGCTCGTGCGTCGGGTGCGCGCCGGGGAGTTTGCCAAGCCGATCGACATCAAGAAGGCGATCCGGAACTGGCGTCCGGATCACCTCCGCGTGTAGGCGCTACTTCGGGAAGCGAATCACCTCGTTGTCGACCGGGAGCAGGCGGCGACGCGTCACCGGCGCCTGCGCCGCGCACCCGGCCCCGAACGCCTTGCAGGTCCCGACCAGCTCGAACTGGTCGTGGAGGTAGGGCAGCCCCTCCGATCCCAGCGGGGAATTGCCGTCGGAGATGTGGAAGTGCAGGTGCGGCTCGGTGGAATTCCCCGAGTTGCCCACCTTCCCCACGACGGCCCCGCGCCGGACGCGATCGCCCACCTTGACCCGCAAGCTCCCCGGGCGCAGGTGCGCGTAGAAGGCAAACCGCCCGCTGCCGATATCCAGGATGACGTGGTTGCCCCCGACCGTCTCGAGCGTGATGGGCACCGCCCGGGAGTTGATCCCGGGCACGTTCTCCGGGATCGAGTCCTTGGTCGCCACCACGATCCCGTCGGCCACGGCGAGGGCGTCCTGGTCCTCGGCGTAGTAGCTCTCGTTCTTCGAGGAATCGCCGCGGAAGGTCTTGAAGGCGCTGTCCAGGATGACGTAGTCGATCGCAAAACGCTGTGCGATCGCCGGCACGCCGTCGACCGGGATCTGCGCCCGGCGGTGGCCCGAGGTGTTGCTCGGTCCGTTGGCGACGTACCAGTTCCCGCCCCGGAGCGGCGGGCCAATCACCACCGCGTCGTGGGCGACGGCGACCGGTCGCATCGTGAGCGTGCGCGTCCCCACGGAATCCACGATGGTCAACCGATGACGGAGTTCGCGCGGCGCCTCGCCGGTGATCGGCCCGCGCAGGAACAGGACGGCGCGTTGCTGCGGGCCCAGTCGCGGGCGATCCGCCATGCCGATCGTGCCCTGCCCCGGCCGGGACAGGTCACGCCACAACGCGGTATCCGCGAGCACCTGTAGCGTGCCCCCGCGCGCATCGAGGACCTCGAGGCGCGTCCACTTGAGCTCGCGCTGCTCCAGGTTGGTCAGCCACACCTCGTAGGTCAGGACCCCCCCGCTCGCCCCCGTGGCGACCGTCGGTGCCTTGGGGACGCGCGCCTCGACCATCAGGGGCCGGTCAGCCAGCTGCGCCTGGGCCGCACCGAGGGCCAACACGGAAAGCCACAAAACACCACGCATCATTCCACGCTCCGAGAAGATGTCGAGCCTGCACTGCCACCTGTTGCCGATCTGCCGTCTGGCGTCTGCCCGTCTAGAACTTCCACCCCAACAGGTTCCAGCTATTCAGCGACCAGAAGAACACGAGGCAGACAACGACCGCCAGTGAGTGCCGCACCCGCCAGGCGACCGTTCCTGCGCCCCGGGCCCACTGCAGGGCGGCCACCGCCGCCGCGCCTAACGTCACCACGAGGGCCAGGACAGGGAGGGTGAGCGAGGCGCGCAGCGAACCGATCTCGTTCCCGAGGATGTACTTGACGGGGTCGGATGCCAGACCCGCCACGCTGGCCAGGAATCCCACGATGAGCACGGCCACCAGCAGCATCAACTGTCGCCCGCGGGTGATCAGTGGGTCCGGCGCCGGGCGGCCGCTGCTGCGCCGCCCGAAGTACCGCACCACGGCCGCCCCAATGACCCCCAGCAGGGTCACGATCCCCAGGCCGAGGATCATGAGGTGGAAGCCCGGCGCCCGCGTCCCGTCCAGCTTCTCCATGGCCATCATCGGCGCCATCGACAGGAAGCCGTGGGTGATGCGGCCGCGCTCATCCTGGCGGAAGGCGACCAGGTCGTGCGACACCTCATCCCGGAAGAGCAGCGAATCGACCGGGATCAGGCGCATCGGACCGAACGGCGTCGTGGCGATGAGGGCGCCGCTGTCGGTTGCGGCCACCTTGATGGCGCCCGACAGGGCCAGCGCCTTCTGGAAGGTGGTGTACGACATGCGGTTGAACACGTACTCGCCCGCGAAGCGCTGGAGGGACGCCGCATCCGCGACCTTCGGCGTCAGGACCGGCAACGGCTCCGGGTAGTAGTGCTGGAAGACATCGTCAGCAAACGGCTTGAAGCTGACCTCGCCCCCCGTGCTCGTGTTGAAGGAGACGAAGAACCCGACCTTCTCCCCCGGCAGCAGGATCATGTCGGAGTGGAAGTACTGGGTGTCGCCGCCATGCCCGATCGCGCGCGGCCCCGCCGCGGACTGCTCGTAGAAGCCGTGGGCAAAGCCCGGGATGCGCGGGTCATGCCCCTGGATGCGCGTCTGCATGCGCACACTGGTGCTCTCGGCGAGGATGCGCTGCCCGCGGTAGGTCCCGTGGTTCAGGTGGGCGATCATCCACACACCCATGTCGCGCGCCGACACGCTGAACGAACCCGCCGGCGCGGCCCCGGTCACGATCTCGAACTTCTCGGGGACGTAGCGACCGTCCTTCCAGCTGTAGCCCTCGGACATCTGTGGCAGCAGGCTCGCCGGCAGCGGCTGCCGCGACGAGGCATTCACCATCCCCAGCGGCTGGAACTGGCGCTGCTCAATGTACTCGTCGAAGGAGAGCCCGCTGACCCGCTCCACGATGTACCCGGCCACCGCCGTCGCCCAGTTGGAGTACGACGAGAAGGTGCCCGGCGCCCGCACGCGCCCCGGCATGTGGGAGGGAAGCCAGTCCTTCATCGCCTGCATCTGGGCGGGGTCGGACGTGAACAACCCGCGGCCATCTTCCTCGAGCCCCGGGGAATGGCTCAGGATGTCCCGCAGCGTGATGGGCTTGTCGAACGCCGGCGGGATCTTGAAGTCCAGGTACTCATTGACGTCCTTGTCGAGATCGAGCTTCCCCTGCTCGACCAGCTGCATCACGGCCGTCCAGGTAAAGGTCTTGGAGATGGAGCCGATGCGGAACAGCGTCTTGTCGGGATCGACCGGCTGTCGCTTGGCGACATCGGAATAGCCGTATCCCTTGGCGAACAGGATCGTGGTGTCCCGCACGACGGACACCGTGGCCCCGGCGATCTTCTTGTCGCGCAGGTACGAGGTCATGAGGCCATCCATGAACGCCTCGATCTCCGCGCGATCCCGCGGCCCGCGGACGGCTGGCGGTGCCGCCGCATCCTGTGCCGATGCGAGGACGGGGCCGAGGCAGACGAGAAGTGACGACAGGCAACGCAGGGCGCGGAACGACACGGGAGGGGCTCCGAGGTCAGCGGGTATTCCAGATTGTATACACTATTCGGAGGGGCGACAAGAAGGTTTCAGCAACCGCGCGATCCCCGGACACTGCGGCTGGCGCCCCGGCGTCATATTTCCCGCGTGACCGCCCCCGCCACACTCGCCGAACTGGAGGATCGCCTCAGCGAGCCTTCACCAGCTGCCATCGAGGCCCTCGCCCGGTACCCGGGGGACGTCATCGTGCTGGGAGCCGGGGGAAAGATGGGACCGTCCCTCGCGGCGATGGCCCGACGGGCGGCCACCGCCGCCGGGGGCACACGGCGCGTCATCGCCGTCTCACGCTTCTCCGCACCGGGCGCCGCCGACCTGCTCGCCGCACGCGGGGTGGAGGTCCTGCGCGCCGACCTCGCCGAGCCCGCGTCCTGGCCCACGCTCCCGGATGCCCCAAACGTCATCTACATGGTCGGCCAGAAGTTCGGCACGCACGACGCACCCGAGCGCACCTGGCACACCAACACCGCGGTCGCCGCGTTTGCCGCCGCCCGGTACCGCCGCGCGCGGATCGTCGCCTTCTCCACCGGCAACGTGTACCCGCTGGTCCCTGCGCCGGGCCCGGGATCGCGCGAGGTCGATCCACCGGCCCCGTTAGGCGAGTACGCCCAGTCGTGCCTGGGACGCGAGCGAGCCTTTGCCTACGCCGCCACCACCTGGGGCACCGCGGTCACGCTGCTGCGCCTGAACTACGCCGTCGACCTGCGCTACGGCGTGCTCGTCGACCTCGCCCTCAAGGTGCGCGACCGCCAGCCCATCGACCTGTCGATGGGATGGTTCAACTGCCTCTGGCAGGGCGACGCGAATGCGCTGGCGCTGGCGTCGTTAGGTGACGCCGCGACCCCCGCGACCGTGTGCAACCTCACCGGGCCCGCCACCTGCTCCGTGCGCGAGGTCGCCACCACCCTCGGGGCACACCTCGGGACCGCCCCGGTGTTCACCGGCACGGAACAGCCGACGGCACTCCTCTCCGACGCCTCCGCGATCCTGGCCCGCCATGGCCCGCCGCGCGTCGACGAGCGCACCCTCATTGCCTGGGTCGCCGCCTGGGTCGCGCGCGGGGGACCTACCTCGGGAAAGCCGACCCACTTCGAGCAGCGGGAGGGCCGCTTCTGAACCTCCGCGCCCACCTCCTCGCGGGCCAGGTCATCCCCGCGCACCCCCTGGCCCTCACCCCGCAGCGCACGCTCGACGAGCGCCGCCAGGTCGCCCTCACCCGGTACTACGTGGACGCCGGCGCCGGGGGCGTCGCCGTCGGGGTGCACACCACGCAATTCCAGCTGCGCGACCACGGCATGCTGCGCCCCGTGCTGCAACTGGCGCGCGACACGGTCCGCGCGTGG
>JAEUJL010000707.1 GCA_016794835.1 Gemmatimonadota bacterium
CCGGGGGGGAATTTGTCCTCTACTGGATGCAGTCCACCCACCGCCTGCAGGAGAATTGGGCGCTCCGATTCGCCATCCTGCAGGCAGATCGCCTTGGGCTGCCCCTCATCGTGCACCAGGGGCTGGACCCCACGTACCCGCACGCCAACGATCGCATCCACCACTTCATCCTCTCCAACGCCGTGGAACTGGCGGCTGCGGCGGCCGCGCAGGGCCTCACGTATCGATTCGTCCTGCGACACGATCGCGCGGAGAATCCCCGGGTGGTGGACGCCCTGGCGGCGCGGGCCGCCCTGGTGGTCACCGACCTCTTCCCCACCGCTGGCATCGCCGAGCGGAATGCCCGGGTGGCTCGACGCGTGGACTGCCGGATGGTGGCGATCGAATCGCATGCCATTGTCCCCTCCGGGATCTTCGAGAAGGAGGAATACGCGGCGCGCACCATCCGGCCACGCCTGATGCCGTGGCTGAGCCACGCGCTGCAGCGTGTCGAGGATCGCGCCCCGCGCGTCCCCGCATCGGCGGCGCTGATCGCGTCCCTCCCGGGCACCCCGCTGGATTTCCCAACCCTCGATCTCGCCCGCGAGATCGCGCGCTGCGACATCGACCACACCGTGCCCGCGGTGCCGCTGGTCAGCGGGCTCACGGCGGCGCGGGCGCGCCTCCAGGCGTTCTGTCGCGACACGCTCCCGCAGTACAGCCGGCGCCGCGTCGACCCTAACGACGAACTGGGGTCGAGCCGCCTCTCGCCGTACCTGCATTTCGGGCAGATCGCGGCCGCCGAGGTGGCCCGGACCGCCCTGGCGGCCGGGCCGGCCGACCAGGTCGATGCCTTCCTCAACGAGTTGGTGGTCTGGCGCGAACTCGCCCTCAACTTCTGCTTGCGCAATCCGCAGCATGGCGCGCTCGAGGCGCTGCCCCCGTGGGTCCACAAGACGATGGCGGAGCATGCGGCAGACCCCCGGGAGGGGAGCTATGCCCTGGCCCGGTTCGAGTCCGCGACGACGCACGACGCGCTCTGGAATGCCGCGCAGCACGAACTCGTGCAGACGGGCATGATGCACAACGTCGTGCGCATGTTGTGGGGCAAGCACTTCGTCGCCTGGGCGCCGACCTATCGACAGGGCCTGGCGTGGGCCATCCACCTGAACAACAAGTACAGCCTGGATGGACGAGACCCCAGCAGCTACGCCGGGGTCCAGTGGTGCTTCGGGAAGTTCGACCGCCCGTTCTACAACCGTCCGGTCTTCGGTCTCATCCGGCCGATGTCACTCGCGCGGGCGCGCGACAAGTGGGATGTGGACCGATACGTGGCGCGCTGGACGCCCCTGGGATCGACCTAATCTCGCGGTGCGGGGGCCATCGGCCGGTCGGCCTCGACCTGCCGCTCGCCGAAGCGCGACGACGGGGTGACCTCGTCGTGCACGTCCGAGGCGTGCGCCATGCCGGCGGACCGTTCCACAAAGCGCCGCGGCATCGACCCGTTGAGACGCAGCTCCGCGGTGAGGCGGCTGCGGGCCTCGCCGCCCTCGCGGCCGATCATCGACATGTGATCCCGGTCACGACTGACGACCACCCCGCCCTTGTGCCCGGCCTGCCGGGCCTCCTCCTTCGACCACTCGTGGGCGGTACCCTTGGCGTGGGCGGCGCGCCCCCCCTTGCTCGCGATCTCACGCTGGCGTTGCGGGTCCATCGACGCGAACCCGCGCTTGCTCTTTTCCGTCATGGTGGCTGCCTCCTGTCTGCGCGGAATGTGGGTCATGCCCGCGCCGGCCTCAGCGATGTGCGTCACACTTCGCGCCACGGAACGCCGTTACGTCACCGCTATATTCCCGCGCCATGCCGCTCATCGTCCGCTTCCTCGGGACCTCGGCGTCGCGTCCCACGGTCGAACGCGGCGTCTCCTCCATCGCCGTCGAACGCGAGGGGGAAACCCTGCTCGTGGACTGCGGTGAGGGCACCCAGCGGCAGATGATGCGCTATGGCGTCTCGTTTGCCCTCAACGACGTCTTCTTCTCGCACTTCCACGCCGATCACTTCCTCGGGATCGCCGGCCTGATGCGTACCCTCGCGCTCCAGGGGCGCGAGGAGCCGCTCCGGTGCTGGGGCCCTCGAGGTGCGGAGCGGGTCCTGCAACGTTGCGAGACGCTTGGCGCCGACCGTCTGACATTTCCGCTGGAGGTCACGGAGGTGGAACCCGGGACGGTCCTTCCGCGAGGCGACTACGAGATGCGCGCGGTCCAGGCCCGGCACCGCGGGGCGGCGGCGCTCAGCTGGGCGCTCGTCGAACATGATCGACTGGGGCGCTTCGACCCCGAGACCGCGCGGGCCATGGGGATCCCGGAGGGGCCGCTCTGGGGACGGATCCACAAGGGGCAGTCGATCACCCTCGACGATGGTCGCGTCATCGAGCCATCCATGCTGGTGGGCCCGACGCGGCCGGGCCGACGAGTCGTCATCACCGGCGACACGCGGCCCTGCGACGAGACCGTCGAGGCGGCACACCGGGCCGACCTGCTCGTCCATGAATCCACCTTCGGGGACGAGGAGGCCACCAGGGCCGTGGAAACCGGCCACAGCACGGCGCGGGAAGCCGCCGGCGTGGCGCGGGATGCGGAAGTCCGTCGACTGGTGCTGACGCACCTGTCCGCGCGCTACACCCGGGATCCGTCCGACCTCGAGCGCGAGGCGCGCACGGTTTTCCCGGTCGTCCAGGTCGCGCGGGACGGCATGGAGATCGACGTGCCGTTCCCCGACGCGGTCGGGGCGGCGACCTAGGAGGCGATGAAGGTCGGGCGGTCGGTGCTGATCGGCATCGACCGTCTGAAGATCCGGGACAGCGCACGATCGTCCAGCGCGCCCGTCACCGCTCCGGTCGACAGCACGGAACTCGGATCCATCGCCCCGGCGTCCCGCGCGTTGACCCACGCATAACGATTGAGGCGGGCCGTTTCGCCGGTCGGGTGATGGAAGATCACCATGGCGCTGCTATGCGACGGCATGGCGACCTCGACACCCCACCAGGTGCCGTCGGGACCGCGGAAGGGCTTCTTCATGGTTCGCGTTCTGGAGGGGCGTTCGATGCGAGGAGCGTCTCCACCGGCTGGCGCCCGGCGAACCCCGCGTCCACTTCGTGCCAGTGCTGCACCGCCGACTCGCCGTACTTCCAGCACCACATGACCGGGTGCCCATCGACCTCGCCAGGAAAGTCGACGAGGCCGAGCTCAAACCCCTTGAACTCCACGCCCAGGTTGGCGAGTTCGGACTGGAATCCCTGGATATCCGACGCGAGGAGCTGGGCGCGGCGCTGGTGTGCTTCCGCCTCGGGGGACGGGCGGTCGACACGCGCGTTGGCCGTGGCTACCTCAAACGCCTCAACCGCCTGCTGCCACTGGCGATAGTGGTCCAGGATGTCGCCCACGATCCGGCTGACCAGCGGGAGCATGCGGTTGGCGAGGTCGAGCGAGAAGCGGGACGTCATGGAGTGAAGGGTGGCGAGTCGAGTGCTCTGATTCAACCCCACCCGTCAGCCGCCGGCCAGCGCCTGCTCGCGGCGCTTCGCGGCCAGGTCGTGCATGTGGCGGTCTTCGGCCGTCTCCACCTTGAGCGGTGGCACGGTCGCGGGTTGTCCGTGCTCGTCGAGGTGCACAAAGGTGAGCCAGCACTCGTTGGTATGGCGCCGCACGCCGGTGCTCATGTTCTCCGCGTAGACCTGCGCCACGACCGCCATCGATGTGCGACCCACGAACACGACGCGCGAGCGGATCTCCACCATCTCGCCCACGCGTATCGGCTCCTTGAACAGGATGCGATCGATGGAAAGGGTGGTCACTTGGCCGCCGGAGTGCCGCATGGCGGCGAGGGCCGCACACCGATCGACCATCCCCATGATGACACCACCAAAGACGGAAGGCTGCTTCAGCCCGTTCGCCTGGTGCGGCATCATGAGGTCGGCGACGATCGCCTCGGAGTCACGTGGGGTGCGCGTGGCCGCGGGTGAGGTCATGGGGTACCCTGGGAGCGGGGGGAGGTGGTGCGGATGAAGGCGGTGGGCGCGACGACGGCGTCGCTGGCCCACTCGGCGAAGGCCCGCCGAAGGGCTTGCCGCCACGGGAGGTCGGTGGACGACGAGGACAATCGATAGAGTCGGCGCACCGGCATGGGAACTTCAGTGATGGTGTGTCGCGCGCCGTTCACCACCAGGCTCAGCGTGGCGGTGGCGCGGTCCGCCTGGCCGGTGGCCACCAGGGTCCACGCCGTGTCGCGCCATTCCATCCGGGTGGAGTCAAACGATGCCGGGCGTGTGTCACGGTAGTCCCGCAGCCACCCGGTGGGGCGGAGCGGCACATCACCCACTGGCAACACGTATCCCGCGGTGCTGGCTCCATGCCCGGCGGCGAAGAACGAGACGACGGCGGACGAGTCGAGGTCGACGAGCTCGAAGGAGGCCGGGTCGAACCGGAACGCCCCAACCACCTCGCGCGCGCGGGCCGCGCGTGCGTCGGTCGCCCGACGCACCGAATCACGCGCCTCGCGAAAGAGCCGTTCCCCCGCCGCGAGAGCCACCGGCACGCTGGCGGAGTCGGTGAGGTCGGCCAGCGATGCCACGTGGCCCGACCGGAGGTTGATCACGCGCCGGAGTGACAGGTGGGTATGCGGCTCGGGGGACGCATCCACGTCGAGATGGAACTCGATGTTCAGCCACGGCCCCACGGCATCCAGCAACTCGGTATCGGTGGTGGCCTGGGTCGTGCTGTCGTCCAGCATTTCTTCATCAGGGCCCAGCGGGCGCTCGCCGGGGTGCTGCTGCTGGTACCGGGCGGCGATGCGCGCCACCTCGGGATCTTCCCAGACGAGGGTCGAGTCCCCCGTCAGCAGGTCCCGGCGATACACCGCCTGGCTGACAAACAGTGCGCGGGGAAACGAGTAGTCGCGGTCGACGATGTAGAGTTCCTCGAAGCGACCGTCGAGGCGCGCGAGCAGGATCGGCGCGCGCGACACCTCGAACCCCCGCGGCCCGCTTTCGACGAGGAAGGTCGAGTCGCCCGCGGCGAGGACGAACGCCGCATCGATACGAGGGGACTGCTCCGACGTCGGAGCACACGCCGCGAGAAGCCCGACGGCCAGGAGGAACCGCATGGCGTAAGATAGACAGGGCGCCCCGCGCGCCCTACACCGCCCGCACGGCGTGAATCAGCCGGTCCACCTCGTCCTCCGTCGTGTAGCACGCACAACCGGCGCGAACCACCCCGGTCGCCGCACGTCCCAGCCGCTCGATCACGGTGGTCGCGTAGAAGTCCCCATCCGAGAGGAAGACCCCGCGCGTCACGAGCTG
This sequence comes from Gemmatimonadota bacterium, assembly GCA_016794835.1. Taxonomy (GTDB): domain Bacteria; phylum Gemmatimonadota; class Gemmatimonadetes; order Gemmatimonadales; family Gemmatimonadaceae; genus RBC101. The sequence goes on from JAEUJL010000707.1 coordinate 5,336, forward strand.
CCGGGCGAGCTCCGTGGGGTGCACCCCCTCCTTCACGAATGACAGGGTGGGAGTGCGCGGCCCCGTGCCCGGGACCTGGCCGTAGAGCGTGACCCCCGGGACCGCCGCGAGGCCTCGCCACAGGCGATCGATCAGTGCGTCGCCCCGGTGATGCAGCTCCGTCATGGCCGAGACGATGCGTTCGCGCCGCGACGCGCCGTCGCCGACCGACGCGATGAAGTCGATGGCGGCGCCAATCCCGACGATCCCTTCGTGGTTCTGCGTCCCGGTCTCGAGGCGCTCCGGTGCCTCGTCCGGCGCCGGGATGAGCTTGGGCACGTCCATCCCCTGCAGCAGGGACGCACGCCCGTAGAGGAGCCCGGCGTGCGGACCGTAGAACTTGTAGGACGAGCAGGCGAGAAAGTCGCAGTCCCAGGCCTGCACATCGACGACGCCGTGCGCGGCGAAGTGCACGGCGTCGACGTAGGTGAGTGCCCCCACGCGGCGCGCCAATGCCGTCGCCCGCGGGATGTCGTTGATGGTGCCTAACGCGTTCGAGGCCGCGCCGATCGCGAGCAGGCGGGTGCGCGGACCGACCAGCGACTCGAGGTGGGCCCAGTCGAGGGTGCCGTCGCTGGCCTGCATGCGGGCCACGCGCACCGTGATCCCCCGCTCACGCGCGAGCGCCTGCCAGGGCGCCTGGTTGGCGTGATGATCGAGTTCGGTGACGACCACTTCATCCCCGGCGCCCCATCCGCGCCCCAGGGCGCGCGCGACGTGAAAGGTGATCGTCGTCATGTTGTTGCCAAACACCACTTCGCCCGGCCCCGCATTGACGAAGTCCGCCGCCGCCTGGCGCGCCGACGCCAACATCGCATCGGTCTCAACGCTGGTCGGGTACGCCCAATGAGTGTTGGCGTTGTGATGATACAGGTAGTCGAGCATCGCGTCCCCGACATCGGTCGGCACCTGCGTTCCACCCGGGCCGTCGAAGTAGGCAACCGGGAGACCGTTGTGCTGGCGGGACAGCGCGGGAAATCGGGAGCGGATCTGGGCGGTGGTGAGCACGCGATCTTGCGGTGACGGGAAATGAGACGGCAGACGGCTGGACCGAAGCACTACATGGCGTGACCTCGCGTCAACCCCGGATCTCGACGCCGCTCCAACGTTCGATGAGCTGCACGGCCTCCACGTGGTCCGCCTCCTCGCCCAGCATGTCGCGTGCAACGCGGAACAGCTCCGCCACCTGCTGCGTCACCGCGGACGGAATGCGTTGCTCGCGCATGAACTCGGCGGCAATCGCCACATCCTTCTCGAGCAGGGCCAGCTTGAACGTGCGCGGGAAGGCGCCGGTCACCACGCGTTGTGGGACCAGGTTCTCCGAGGTGTTCGACCTCCCGCTGGAGGCGTTGATCACTTCGAGCGCCACGCTCGGCTTGACGCCAGCCTTCGTCAGGGCGGCGAGTCCCTCCGCGGCGGCCCAGATGTGCGTCGCCAGCCAGGCGTTGTTGACCGCCTTGAGGGCGTCACCGGCACCGACCGGACCCACATGCACGATCTTCTTCCCGAACATCTGCAGCACCGGGAGCGCGCGCGCGAAGGTGGCCTCGTCCCCGCCGCACATCACGGTCAGTGCGCCATTGACCGCCCCGATCACGCCACCACTCACCGGGGCGTCGATGAACGCGATCCCCCGCTCGGCCAGGCGGGCGGCGATGCGTCGCGACGAGGCGGGGTCGCCGGAGGTGCAATCGATCAGGAGCGAACCGGTCGCCATCCCGGCCAGCAGGCCGTCCGGCCCGTCCAGGACGACCTCCACTTCGCGACTCGTCGGGAGACAGGTAATCACGACGGGCGACGCCGCCCCGGCCTCTCGCGCCGTCGGTGCGATCACACATCGGTCGGACGCCGCGAATGCCGCTGCGGTGCTGGCGGTGCGGTTCCAGATCGTCAGGTCGCCCTTGGCGGCGACATGCCGCGCCATGGGCGTACCAATCGCGCCGAGACCGAGAAACGAGACCTTCATGGGGCGGACGGACCTCGTCAGGCGCAGGTGCCTGACCGCTGGGGTTGCTGCTAAGGTACGTTTCCGTGCATGCCCTCGAAACCGTTGCTCGCGACGTGATCACGACGATCCGACTCTCCGGAATGCGCACGGTGCACTGCGTGCGCGCGGTCCGAACGGCGTTGATGGCCCTGGATGCGGTGGAGAGCGCCGAGGTCCAGATGGGGAGCGCGGTGCTTGAACACCGCGACCCCATCGCGACAGAGACCATCCGGGGCGCATTGGACGCCACGCCGTATGCCGTCGAGTCGGTCACGTCCAACGCGCGGACCCTCCGCGTGATGTAGTCGGCAGGGGTCCGGCCACGGGGGGTGTCCGTCGCGGGCCATGTTCGGGGGGCCCGAGGGCGCTCGACAGCTGCCCCGCCCCCTCCCCTCCCCCCGTGCCGTCCCTGCATCTTGCACCAGCGTCCCTCCAGCCTGCCCATGCCCCAGCTCTCCATCGACGGAATCGCGACCTCTGCCCCGGACGGCGCCACGATCCTCGACGCCGCCCGGGCACTCGCGATCGACGTACCGACGCTGTGTTGGTACCCGAAGCTCCCCACGGTCGGCAACTGTCGCATCTGCCTGGTGAGCGTCGCCGGAAACCCCAAGCTCGTCCCGGCCTGCGCGACCCCGGTGGCCGAGGGGATGGTGGTGACGACCGAATCCCTCGGCGCCGTGCGCAACCGGCAGGGGGTGTTGTCGATGCTGCTAGAGCGCTATCCCGTGGAGGAGATCCCGGCGGGCGGCTATCGCAACGAGTTCGAGCAGCTGGTGCGGCGGTATGACGTGCCGACGACGCGTTCCCACGACCTGCCCCTGCGCACCGGGGACGAGCGCGAGGGCGACCCGATCATCCAGCACGACATGTCCACCTGCATCCTGTGCACGCGCTGCGTGCGCGCGTGCGAGGACATCCAGGTGGTCGGGGTGCTGGACGTGGCGCACCGCGGCGACCATGCGCAGATCATCGTTGGGGCGGACGGCAACCCCGAGCACGCCGGCTGCACCTGGTGCGGCGAGTGCGTCCGCGTCTGCCCCACGGGGGCGATCCACGACATCATCCCGATGGCGATCCGCGCCGCGGGTGGGGAGATGGTGGATCGCTCCCGCTCGAAGGACATGCCGGCGCCGGATCGCACCGTGCGCTCGGTCTGTCCGTACTGTGCCGTGGGCTGCCAGATCGACCTGCAGGTGCGCGACGAGCAGGTGGTGCACGTGCGTTCGCCGTGGATCGAGGAGAACACCCCAAACCAGGGCAGCACCTGCGTCAAGGGACGTTTCGGGACCGACTTCATCCAGCACCGCGACCGCCTGACGACCCCGCTCATCCGTCGCGGGTGGACGAAGCAGGATGGCCGGTGGGTGTTCGATCCGTCCGCCCATGACGCGGCCGGGTGGGGACGACGCGGCGGGCCATGGGGATTGATCGAGGACGAAGGCCGCACGAAGAAGCGCGCGCCGAAGACGAATCCCTTCAATCGCGCGCCGACCGGGATGGACTCCCTCGGCGACCCGCGCGACCGGGTGGCGACACCCAAGTCGTGGTATGAGCCGTTCCGCGAAGCGACGTGGGACGAGGTGATGGAACTGACGGCCCAGGAACTCACACGCCTGCGCGACCAGCGCGGCCCGAAGTCCCTGGCGGTGTTCCAGTCCGCCAAGTGTTCCAACGAGGAGAACTACCTCCTGCAGCGCATGTTCCGCGGCGGGCTGGGGACGAACAACGTCGACCACTGCACGCGCCTCTGCCACTCGTCGTCGGTGAGCGCCATGCAGCGGGCGATGAGCACGAGTGCCGCGTCGGGCTCGATGCGCGAGGTCGAGCACGAGGCGGACGTCATCTTCATCCTCGGCGCGAACAC
>JAEUJL010000708.1 GCA_016794835.1 Gemmatimonadota bacterium
AGGTGGCGTGCAACCCCACGCCGCTCGCGATCAATGATGTCAGTCAGGGTCATGGGACAGGGCGGCTCGTCACGGCGTAGACAAACAGGTTCACACCCATGCGCAGGGCGGTTTCGTGCAGTTCCGCCGGGTCGTTGTACGTCCCGGGGTCTTCCCATCCATTGCCCAGATCCGCTTCGTGCGTGTAGTACAGCGCCAGCCGGTCCCCGATGAAGATCCCATACCCGCGCGCCGGCTTGTTGTCGTGCTCATGGATCTTCGGCACCCCTTTCGGGAAGTCGTAGACCACGTGGTAGATCGGGTGCGACAGGGGAACGTCCACCAGCGGGCGATCCGGAAAGAGCCGGGCCAGTTCGGGACGAAACGTCTCGTCGAGGCCGTAATTGTCATCGACGTGCAGGAACCCCCCGCGCAGCAGCCACTCCCGCAGCTTCACAATCTCGGTGTCCGAGAACTTCACGACCCCATGCCCCGTGGCGTGCAGGAAGGCGTAGTCGTTGAGCCGTTCGTCCGACAGGGTGACCCGTCCCTCGCTCGGCTCCGCGCGCAGCGTCGTGCGCTCGTTGATCGCCTTGAGGAGGTTGGGCAGGCTGCTCGGGTTCGCGTACCAGTCGCCGCCGCCGTCGTACTGCAGCCGTGCCACACCCAGGCGCGGCAATGCCGCGTGGGGCGACGATGCCGCCACCGTCAGCGCGGCCAGGGCCGCCGCCATCATGGTCCCGCGAAAGGTCATGGCTCCTCGAGCGAGAGGCGATACGCCTCGTTGCGTGTCTTGCCACACTCTTCAACCAACTTGCTCGCCACCTCGCGCGCGCTCGCGCCCGCCGCCCGCCACTCGCGGATCCGCTCCCGCACCGCGTCCGGGTCCACGACCTCGGCCACAGTGGCGGCGCCCTCCACCACCAACACCACTTCCCCACGCACCGTCGCTTCCCGGTAGTACTCGGCGAGTTCGGACACCGTTCCTCGCCGGAACTCCTCGAAGTGCTTCGTCAGTTCACGCGCCACGGCGGCACGGCGCCCCCCGCACCCCGCGGCAACCAGGTCCGCCAGGGTGGCCCCCAACCGCTGTGGTGACTCGTAAACTACGCTCTGGTACGGGTGGGCGCTGACGTACGCGAGCTGACGCTGGCGCTCCTTCCCCTTCCGTTCCAGAAAGCCGAAAAAGGTGAACGGCCCGCCGCCCAACCCGGCCCCAACCACCGCCGCGAGGAGCGCCGACGGTCCGGGGATCGGTGTCACCCGAATGCCCGCCGCAATGGCCGCCTCGACCAGCCGAGCCCCGGGATCCGACACCAGCGGGGTCCCGGCATCCGAGATCAAGGCGACCACCGCCCCCTCCTGCAGGCGCGACACCACGCGGGGCACCATCGAGGCCTCGTTATGCTCGTGCAGCGCCTCGACCGGTGCGTGCGCCTCGAAGTGTCGCAGCAGCGGGCGGGAGTGTCGGGTATCCTCGCACAACACGAGGTCGGCGGTGCGCAGGGCGTCCGCCCCCCGCGGGCTCAGGTCGCCCAGGTTCCCGATGGGCGTGGCGACCACGCGCAACTCGCCCGCGGGCTCCGGATGGGGGATGGAAGGGTCGCCGTTGGAAGCGTCAGCGCGCACGAGAACCGGAGGGGTAAACGCAAAGCAGGGGACCCGCATGGAGTCCCCTGCCACAAGCTGCGAGATTCGCCGCCGGCTCGCTAGGCAGCGGCCGTCATGTGCTGCTTGAACTTGGCTTCGAGCGCCGGCTTCTGCGTGAAACCGACCACACGATCCACGAGCTTCCCGTCCTTGAAGAACAGGATCGTCGGGATCGACCGGACATCGAATCTCCGGGCCGTGCCCGCACTCGAGTCCACGTCCAGCTTGGCCACCTTCGCCCGCCCGGCATAGTCGCCCGCCAGCTGGTCAATGATCGGACCGACCATCCGGCACGGCCCGCACCATTCCGCCCAGAAGTCGACCACGGCAAGCCCCTCGTGTTTCTCGATCTCCGCCTCGAAGGTCGCGTCCGTCACTGCCATC
>JAEUJL010000711.1 GCA_016794835.1 Gemmatimonadota bacterium
GGGGTGAAGACCTACCTGGTGGAGAAGGCGCGCTGGGTGTCGCGGCAGGACGATATCCGTCACACGCTGGTGATCCCCGGGGCCTTTGACGCGTTGGCCGAGGGCCGGGGCACGCGCGTGTACCGGCTGCAGGGACCGCGCGTCCCCAACCAGGCGTACCGGTTCCTGCTCGCGCCCCGCGCCTTGCGTCGCATCATCGCGCACGAGCAGCCGACGGTGATCGAGGTCGGCAGCCCAGTGTTTGTCCCATGGGTGACCGCGTTTGCCGCGCGCGGCCTCGGCATTCCCCTCGTCCAGTTCTACCACACGAGCATTGCCGGCGCCTGGCGCAGCCTGGGCCTGGCCCGAGCCCCGGGGCGGCTGGGTCGTGGCCTGCTGGCCCATTGGGTGCGGTCGCTGGATCGCCTCGTCGCGCGCACCATCGTGGCGTCGGATTTCGCCGCCCGCGAGCTGGCGGCGGCCGGCGTCTCCCGGGTCACCCGGGTCCCGTTAGGCGTGGACCTCGATCACTTCTACCCCGCGCGCCGTGCCACGCGCGAGCGCACGCTGCGGCGGCTCGGCCTCCCGCTCGACCGACCGATCGTCCTGAGCGTGGGTCGGCTGGCGCCGGAGAAGCGCCTGGAGTGCCTGGTGGATGCGTGGCCGAATGTCGAACGTTCCACCGGGGCGCACTTGGTCATCGTCGGCTCCGGCCCGATGGAGGCGGCGTTGCGTGCCCGCTGTTCCGCCGCCCGCGTCACCTGGTTGCCCTATCAACACGACCGCGCGACCCTTGCCAACCTGGTTGCGGCGGCGGACCTCTTCGTGGCCCCCGGCGATGTCGAGACCTTCGGACTGGCCGCGCTCGAGGCCCTCGCCTCGGGCGTGCCCGTGGTGTCGTCGGCCGAAGGCGCCGTGGCCGAACTGGTCGACGCGTCGCGGGCCGGGGCAACGTTCGCGGCCGGGAGTGCCGTGGGGTGCGCGCATGCGGTGCGTGATGTCCTCGCGGCCGACTTCGCGAGCCTGTCGCTCCGTGCACGGTCGTATGCGGAGCGGGAACACGACTGGGCGACTGTCTTCTCACGGCTGCTCACGGTCTACCAGGAGGTGGCCGGTGAAGCTGCTCGTCTCCATCCATGACGTGGCCCCGCCCAACCTCGCGGAGGTCGCTGCGCTGTGGTCGCTCTGCACCTCGCTCGGCGTGCAGCCCGCCCTGCTGGTCGTACCGAACTGGCACGGCGCCCATCCCCTCGGTGAGCATCCCGAGACGGTTGACTGGGTGCGTGCCTGCGCCCGGGCGGGTGCCAGCATCCTCCTGCACGGTCAGCGGCACGATGAGGCGGGGCTCGCCCGCTCAGTGGTCGACCACCTGGCGGCCGTCGGGCGCACCGCCCGGGAGGGGGAGTTCCTGACGTTAGGCGCCGCCGCTGCCCTTGGGCGCATCCAGGCCGGTGTGGACGTGCTACGCGGGCTTGGCCTGGATCCCGTGGGGTTTGTCCCCCCAGCCTGGCTGGCGCGTCCTGCGCATCGGCGTGCCGTGCGTGACGCGGGGCTTGCCCTGACCGAGGACACCGGGGCGATCTGGCTGGTCCGGCGGGACGTGCGTCTCGCCTCGCTGGTGATCCGGTGGAGCGGACGGGCCGCCTGGCGGGCGCGGGTCTCTGACTGGCTCGCCGACCGGCGAGCGACGACGCGCGTCCCCCTCCTCCGCGTCGCGTTGCATCCGTCCGACCTGCGATCGCCGGTGACCGCTGCGTCCATCCATCGCGTGTTGCCGGCCCTCGTTCGCGTGCGGACGGTGCTGACCTACGAAACCCTCGCCCGTGAGGAAGACCTCGGATGCGCAGCCTGAACACGGATCTCGGCGGCCTGCGGCTCGCCATCGCCAGCGACACATGGGCGCCGCAGCTAAACGGTGTCACGCGAACCCTGGGGAGGCTCGTGGCGGAGGCGCGCCGACGTGGGGCTGACGTTCGCGTGTTCACCGTCCACGACCCGGCGTGTCGGCAGGGGGACCCCGACGTGACCGCGTTTCCCAGTCGTCCGTTCTGGGCGTATCCGCAGCTTCGATTGTCCTGGCCCGGGGCGGCGCGCCTGACGAGTCTGTGGCAGGGATGGCGGCCGGACCTCGTGCATGCCGCGACGCCCTTCGGGGTGGGGCTGGCCGCACGCGCGGCGGCGCGGGCCCTGGACATCCCCTTCGCGACGTCTTACCACACCAGCCTGAGCCAATACGCCGCGTTCTATCGACTGGGCTTCCTGACGCAGCCGGGCTGGGCCTTCCTGCGCTGGTTCCACAACTCCGGGCTGCGTACCTGGTGTCCCACAGCGTCGATCGCGCGTGACCTCGAGGATCGCGGCTTCCAGCGCACCGCGGTGTGGAGCCGCGGCGTGGATGCGGTCGCCTTTTCTCCGACGTGGAGGTCAGCGGCCTTCCGGCGAGAGCACGGGGTGGGTGAGGGCGACCTCCTGGTGGCCTATGTCGGTCGGATCGCGCGCGAGAAGGGGATCGACGCGCTGATGGAGGGGATGCATCTGGCCGTCCGGGCTCGGGACGTCTCTGTCCGCCTGATGATGGTGGGTGACGGGCCCTACGAGGTTGAGGCGCGGGCGGCTGCCCCTCCGTCGACGATCTTCACGGGGACACTGTCGGGCCATGCGCTATCCACCGCCTTCGCCAGCGCCGACGTCTTCGTCTTCCCGTCGCTGACGGACACCTTTGGCAATGTGGTCCTCGAGGCCATGTCGAGCGGGGTGCCTGTGCTTGGGGCGGATTGCCCGGTGACACGTGAGCTGCTCGGAAAGGGCGCCGGGCTCCTGTTCCGGGAGCCCAGCGACCTTGCGGCCGAACTCGTGCGGCTGGCGCGTTCGGCGAGCGAACGGTCGGCCATGGCGGTTCGCGGGCGCCTGCAGGCGGAGACGCGCACCTGGGATGCGGTGTTTGACGGCCTGTTCGGCGAATATCTCGAGCTGGCCGGGCGCGGGGCGGGTGTACGCAACTCCTTTCAGGCCAACGAGTTCAAGGCGGCCTGACCGGAAGCTCGTGGCGGATTTGTGACAGGGGCGGCATCTTCCGCCTGTTACACTTGTGACACGTTCGTCCCCGCCAGGCCAGCTCCTTTCGCCCCCGCATGTCCGATTCCGCCGTGCTTCCAGCGAGCCACTTGCTCAACCGCGAG
>JAEUJL010000721.1 GCA_016794835.1 Gemmatimonadota bacterium
TTTCCGCTCCCCGTGCCCGGTGGCACCTTGATGGTGACCTTCTTCCCGTCGAGGGTCCGCACCGTGATCTTCGTGCCTAACGTGGCTTGCGCGATGTTCAGCGGGACGGTCGCGACGAGGTCGGTGCCCTCACGCGAATAGAACCGGTCCTCGTGGACCTGCAGCGTGATGATCAGGTCGCCGGACGGTCCCCCGTTGCTCCCCTTGGTGCCCTGCCCCTTGAGCCGGATCTTGGTCCCGGTGTCCGCGCCCGGCGGCACCGTCACCACGACCTTGCGACGCGCACGAACCTCGCCCGCACCGTTGCAGGTCGCGCAGCGCTCGGTCGGCACCTGGCCCCGCCCCGCGCAGAGCGGGCATGGCCGGTTGACGGCAAATCCACCCTGGCCAAACGAGATGACGCCGCGGCCCTTGCACTCGGGGCAGGCGCCGAGGGTGGCCCCGGGCGCGGCTCCCGAGCCCCCGCAGCTCTCGCAGTCGTCGTTGACGTCCAGCTCAATGGGCACCTTGCCCCCGGCCGCGGCCACCCGGAACGGGACCTCGAGGGTGCTCTCGATGGTGTGCCCGGCCTCCGGGGCACGCGTCCGTCCGCCCTTCCCACCGCCGCCAAACATCGACGAGAAGAGGTCGCCGAGCCCGCCAAGCCCCCCAACGTCAAAGTCCTGGTAGCGGCCCGCCCCCGCGCCGGCGCCAGGAGGGGTCGAGGCACCCGGACGCGGACGCGGCCCCGTGCCCGCCCCGCCACCGAACCCGCCAAACGACCCCATGCGCCGCATGTCGTCGTACTGCTTGCGCTTGTCGGCATCGCCGACCACGGCATACGCCTCGGAGATCTCCTTGAAGCGCTCCGCCGCCTTGGGGTCCGATGCATTCGCATCCGGGTGGTACTTCTTCGCCAGGCGGCGGTACTGCTTCTTGATCTCGTCGGGCGTCGCCGTGGACGAGACGCCAAGCACGGTGTAGTAGTCGCGCGGTGCCATGCCTAACGCCGACTCAGCCGTTCCACTGACGCACGACCACGCGCGCGGGCCGCAGCATCTGCCCCTTGAAGACGTAGCCGCACTGGTACACGCGGGCCACCGTCTGGTCGTGCGCTTCCGACTCCGCGACCTCGGTCGCGACCGCATCGTGCAACGCCGGGTCGAACGGCTGGTCGACCGGGTTCACCACCTCGAGTCCCTGCGCGGTGAGGGCCTTCATCGCCTTCTTCTCGACCATCGACACGCCGTCCACCACCGTGCGCGCATCGGTCGTCGCGGGATCGACCTGCGCAAAGCGGCCGAGGTCATCCAGCAGCTCCACGAGGCTCCCGATCAACTCGCCTTGCCCGCGGACCCCCGCCTCCAGGCGCTCCTTGGCGGCGCGCTTCCGGAAGTTCTCATGGTCCGCGGCAAGCCTCAGGTACTTGTCCCGCTGCTCCTCATAGGCCGCCTTCCATTCAGCCACGGGGTCACCCGCGGTCCCAGGGTCACCCCCGGCGCCTTCACCTTCGGCGGATGAGGATGGAACGGGGTCGGCGGCGGCGGTTTCGATGGTCGGATCTGACTCTGACATATGGCAACGACTACACGAATCACGAAGGGGGAGTTTCGACGCGAAATCTAGCGGAGTGGGTCCAGCTGCCGGCGCACCATGTCGAGGGCGGCCTGGGTGGCGCGAAAGCGGATCTCGGCGCGGTCGCCGATCATCTGCGACCGGATGGCCACCGGCTCCTGGCCCGCGATGTCGACGGCAATGCAGACCGTACCCACCGGCTTTTCGGGCGACCCACCACCCGGGCCGGCAATACCGGTGATCCCGATGCCGGCCGTGGCGCCTGTGCGATGACGGGCCCCGGCCGCCATGCCGCGCGCCACCTCCAGGCTCACCGCCCCGTGGGCACGCAGCACCGCCGCGTCGACGTCAAGGAGGCGTTCCTTGACCTCGTTGCTGTAGGAGATCACCCCACCCAGGAAGACGTCGCTTGACCCGGCGACCGCCGTCAGACGTTCGCCCAGCATTCCCCCGGTGCACGACTCCGCCACCGCGAGGGTCATTCCCCGGCTCCGGCACAACTCCAACACCACCTCGGCGAGGTCCGTCGCCCCTGCGGCATACACCGGGGTACCGACCCGTTCCACGATGAGCCGCGCCGCGTCGCGGAGCCGCTCATCAGCGACGTCGCCAGGGATGCCACGGGCGGTCAGCCGCAGGTCGACCCCTTCCTGACCCGGGAGGTAGGCCAGGGAGAGCCCCAACACCCCACGTGCCGCTTCGCCAAGGCGCTCAGGGAGGGCACTTTCGGCGATCCCGGTCGTGCGAATGGTCGTGGAGCGGATGGGGTGCCCGGCCGCCCCAGTACGCGACGCGAGCCGCGGTCGCAGCTCCTCGGTGTAGATGCCGCGCATCTCGCGCGGGACCCCCGGCAGCATCGCCACCCAGCGCCCGCGCTCATCCTCCAGCCAGATCCCCGGCGCGGTCCCGTGCCGGTTCACCAGCACGTGACAACCCACCGGCAACATCACCTGCTGGCGATTGACCTCCGGGGGCTCGGTGCCACGCCGCGTGCGCCAGAGGGTGCGAATGTGCTCCCACTGCGCCTCGTCGAAGTAGAGGTCGCGCCCGAAAAGCGCGGCCATGGCCGGCTTGGTGACGTCGTCGGCCGTGGGGCCGAGTCCCCCGGTCGTGATCACGGCGCCCGTGCGGTCCAGGGCGTCCTGCACGGCGGAGGTCATCGCCGCGCGCTCGTCCCCTACCGACCCGCGACGCGTGACCGGGATGCCAAGCTCGCCCAGCTGGCGCGCGAGCCAGGCGCCGTTGGTGTCGATCGTGAACCCCAGGAGGAGTTCATCGCCGATGGTGACGATCTCGACCGCGCTCACGCGATCAGGACCGGGAACGCTGCGCGAGGAGCAGCGGCCCGTAGCGCTGCAGGTAGAGCCAGAGCGAGTACAGGGTCAGCGACACCGCCCCAACCATCGAGAGCGCGCCGACGATGCCGTTGAAGTGCGCAAAGGCGTGCCAGGCATCGCTCCGCCACCGGTGCTCCGCGGCTGCGGCGGCGGCGAAGTACCAGAAGAACGCGGCGCCGGCCCAGATCGACTGGAAGGCCGTCTTCCACTTGGCCGGGCCAATGGCGGCGATCACGATCCCGCGGCGCTGGGCGTAGTGGCGGAAGGCCGTCATGAAGGCCTCGCGACCGAGGACGATGCCAATGATCCACAGCGGCGCGCCCACCAACCCGATGGGTGTCACGAAGGGCCAGGCGATCTTGGCGTTCTGGACGATGGGGCCCACGGTGCCCGCGGCCGCCCAGTCGTCGGGGCCTGGGGTGGAGGCCAGGAGCGCGACGTCGCGCGTGAGCCAGTACATCGGGAAGAGCGTCGCGACGAGCAGGAGCTTGTCGGCGAGCGGATCCAGCACCTTCCCCAGGTTGGTGACCAGCCCGCGATCGCGGGCCAGCTTGCCGTCGACGTAGTCGGTGACCGCGGCCACCACGAACAGGACCCACGCACTGAACCTCGGGACCCAACCGGCGTTGAAGATCAACGCCACGATCACGGGGGTCGCGGCTATGCGGCTCAGCGTGATCGCGTTGGGGAGGTTCATGCGGGAGGGGGCATCAGGACAGCGACTTCAGGACCAGCTTCGAGACTGCCTTCAAGGTATCGAAGACGCCGTCCCCCGTCACGGCCACCGCCTCGAAGTAGGGGGCCCGCTCCACCCACTCCCCGGTCGGCAGCTGCTGCACGAGGTACTCCCCGGCATGATACGCGTCCGGCACCGCCCGCTTGCGTACCGGGTCGGTCACTTCCCAGCCCGGGTTGAGCGTGGACTGCAGGTCCCCCAGAGCCGCGGCGTTGGGCAGGTCGCGCTTGTTGTACTGGATCACGAACGGGATCCGCGTGAGGTCGAGGCCGTATTCCTGCATGTTGTCATACAGGTTCTGCATCGACTCCTGGTTGGCCTCCATCCGGTCCATCTGCGAGTCGGCGACGAACACCACGCCGTCGACCCCCTTGAGGATCAGCTTCCGGCTGGCGTTGTAGTAGACCTGCCCGGGCACGGTGTACAGGTGGAAACGCGTCTTGAAGCCGCGAATCGTCCCCAGGTCCACCGGGAGGAAGTCGAAGAACAGGGTCCGCTCCGACTCGGTGGCCAGCGAGATGAGCTTGCCCCGGGTATTGGGCGACACCTTCTGGTACACATGCTCCAGGTTGGTGGTCTTGCCACCGAGCCCGGGGCCGTAATACACGATCTTGCAGTTGATCTCGCGCGAGGCGTAGTTGATCATCGACATCGGAAGGGCCTCGCGCTACTGGAAGAGACGGTCGATTTCATCCTCGATGTCACCGAGGAGGGCCGGGGCGGAACCCGCCGGCTTCTTGAGGCCGGCCGAGAACATGCGCTCGAAGAGCCGCCCCAGTTCATCCACCGCGCTGCGCAGCTTGAGCTTGACCATGCCGAGGGTGGTGCGATGGTCGAACAGCACCACGAGGATCACGCGACGCGAGACATCCGCGAGGAGCATCGATTCCCGCTCCCCCTGGTGAAACAGGGTCGAGAAGTCCCGCTCGCCGATCAACCGCGCCAGCTGGTCGTTGGCGGCGAAGTCCGCCGCGGCGAGGGTCGCAAAGGCGGTCACGTCAAAGGCCGGGCGCTCGCCCGTGGTGGTGATGAGCTGTCCACTCTTGTCCACCAGCAGGGCGCACCGCGCCTTGCTGTCGAAGAGGAACCGCTGCAGCACCTGCCCGATGGAGGTGTGATCGGCTTCTGAGAGGGACCAGCTGGTGGCACCGAAATTCATACCCGACTCGTTAGGGAGACCGGGACGGACCACCTAGGGCATCTCGCGCCGGGCAAACAGCGCCTGCGCGATCGTGCCACCGTCCGCGAACTCGAGGTCTCCCCCCAGGGGAAGCCCGCGAGCGATGCGCGAAACCCGAACCTGGTACGGGGCGAGCGACTGCTGGATGTACAGCGCCGTCGCCTCCCCTTCCACGCTCGGATTGGTGGCCACGATGACCTCCGTGACCCCTCCCGCGGCGACCCGTCGCTCGAGCTCCCGAACCGTGAGTTGGCCAGGACCTACGCCATCCAGGGGCGAGATCCGGCCCCCCAGCACGTGGTACCGACCCCGGTACTCCCCCGCCCGCTCGATCGCACTGATATCCGCTGCCTCTTCGACGGCGCAGATGAGCGTTCCGTCACGCCGCGGATCCCGGCAAATGGCACATTGGGGCTCCTCCGTGAGGTTGAAGCACGTCTCGCAGGGGTGAATCCGCTCGCGGAGCACCGTCAGGGCGTGCGCCAGCCGCTGGACCTGGTCGGGCGGCTGCTTGAGGAGGTGGTAGGTCAGCCGGAGCGCCGTCTTCCGCCCGATGCCCGGGAGCCGGGCCAGTTCGGTGGCCAGCGCGTCGATGGCAGACATGCGCGAGCTGGCCCTAGAACGGGAGCTTGAACGGCAGGTTCAGCCCACCAGTGAGCTTCCCCATCTCGGCCTGGGTCGCGTCCTTCGCCTTCTCCGCCGCCCGCTTCTGGGCCTCGGTGATGGCCACGACGACCAGGTCTTCCAGCATCTCGACGTCCGCCGGATTGACCGCCGCGGGGTCGATCTTGACCTTCTTGATGTTCCCCTTGCCGTCGGCCTCGACACTTACCATTCCACCTCCGGCCGAGCCCGTAACTGTAAGCCTGCCAAGCTCTTCCTGAAGTTGCTCCATCTTTGACTGCACCTGCTGCGCCTGCTGCAGGATCTTGAAAATGTCGGCCATGGCCTGGCGGGTGAGTGGCTAGAGGAGGTCGAGATCGAGCGCGTCGATCGCCGCCGCAATGATCGGCGACTTCTTTCGCAGCGCCGCGAGGGTGTCTGACTTGACCGATTCCGCGGTCATGCGGGTGGCCGGCTTTGACGCCGCAGCCTGTCCGGCGAAGCCGACCCTGGTGAGCCCGGCAATGTGGGGGATCAGGGCGGCCAGCAGGTCCTTGGCCGGCACTGATCCCTCGTCACCAGCGTCGGTCTGGATGGTGAGGACCCCCGTCGCGGTGACCGCCGTCGGCATCGAGTGCTCGAGGACCGCCGCAACCAGGGGGCGTTCGCGCCGCACGGCCGCCGTGATGTCGTCCCATCGTTCGACCACGGAGTTGATGTCCATGGTGGAAACCGGCCGCGGCCCGGACCCGGCCCGCGGGGCCCGGTCTGCCACGACCTCGGTGGCCAGGGCGGGGGTGGCACTTCGCGACGGCTCCGGCCGCGCGTCGGCCCGCTGCGGGCGGTCAGCCGGCGTCACGGGGGTCGGCTCGGCGACGCGTCGGATTGGGGATGCCGCTTCAGCCGGAGGCGCCGCGCGGTAGCCCTCGGGACCGCGCGAGGGGGCGCGTTCCGGACCCCCGGCGGGCCGCCGCGCCGGAGCGCCGCCAGCCCCTCCCCCGGCCCCGCCAGCTTCGCGGAGCACCTCTTCAAGGTCGATCGTGCGGTCGAGGAGGGCGAAGCGGACCAGGAGGGCTTCCAGCAACAACTGCTGCTGCGTGCTCTTCCGGAACTTGGGCTCCAGCTCGGCGAGGCCGTTGAGCATCCGCAGGAGGTCGCCCGGGGAGAGGCGTCCCTTGCGTTGCTCGAGGCCCGCCCGCGCGGACTCACTCACCTCCACGCTGGCCGACCCCAGGGAGAGGGCGAGGTAGGCCCGCAGCATCTCCCCAAAGCCGGTCACGAACTGCCCGAGGTCGATCCCCTGCTCCGCCAGGCGCGAGACCGTGGGAAAGACGTCCCCGGCGCGCCGGTCGGCGACGAGGTCGAGGATGGCGAGGTATTCGTCCTCCGCCACCAGCCCGAGCGCCTCGCGCACGGCCACCGCCGTGACCGTGCCCGCGCCTAACGACAACACCTGGTCGGTGAGGGAGAGGCCATCGCGCATCGACCCATCGGCGGCCCGGGCGATCATCCCGAGCGCGTCGTCATCGGCCTGGACCCCTTCCTCGGCGAGGACGGCGGCCAGCCGCTCGCGAATGTCGCGAGGGCTCATGCGACGGAAGTCGAACCGCTGCAACCGGGACAACACCGGCGCGGCCGCCTGCGCAATCTTCTGGGGTTCGGTGGTCGCAAAGACAAAGACCACCCGCGGCGGCGGCTCTTCCAGGATCTTCAGCAGCGCGTTCCAGGCCTCACGCGTGAGCATGTGGGCCTCGTCGACGATGTAGACCTTGTAGCGGTCATCCCCCGACGGCGCGTACATCGCGCGCTCGCGCAGCTCGCGGGCATCGTCCACCCCTCGATTGGAGGCCGCGTCGATCTCGACCACGTCGAGGGAGGCACTCCCCATCCAGATGCGCTCGCAGGACGCGCAGCGCCCGCACGGCTCGCCATCGGGCTGCTTGTCCTCGCAATTGAGCGCCATCGCCAGCACCCGCGCGAGGGTCGTCTTCCCCACGCCACGCGGTCCGCACAACAGATAGCCGTGCGCCACGCGTCCACGCGCGATCGCGCCCTTCAGCGTCGTCGACACATGCGACTGGACGGCGACGGTCTTGAAGTTCCGCGGGCGGTACTTTCGGGCGAGGGCGAGCACGCTGGCGGGAGGAAGCGAGGAGCTGGACGGCGAACTTCAGACGGCGGACGGCAGACGGCAACTTCAGACGGCGGACGGGCAGACGGCGGACGGGCAGACGGCAGACGGCAGACGGCAGACGGCGAACTTCAGACGGCAGACGCGAGGGAAGCAAAGCGCCCCGGACTTGATCCGGGGCCCAGTGTCGTTGCAGGCGGCCGACGCCCCGGTGCACTGGACGCGAGCCCAGCCCCAAGCGACCAGCAACCGGGCGAAACCTGGCTGCCCCACCCCCTAACGACTCGCGCGGGGCTTGATCAACCCACGATCAACACCCCGCGCGATACTCCAGGTCTGACGAAGCGACGCTCGACATCGCGTACCGCTGCTACCTTCGGGGTCCTGACGGGGTTGGCGCACTCACGCCCTTCGGGACCTGGAGCAACGGGAAAGCTAGGGGGTGCCCCCGCCCTCCGCCACCGGCCATTCGGAGGTATCGCCCAGCGCCCGCCACGATTCATCCAGCGCTGCCAGGACCACCTCCCCCGCCCGCTCCACCTCCGCGGCCGACACGTCGAGGTGGAAGACGGTGCGGAGCCGCGTCGAGGTCCAGACCCCCATTGCCACCCCGGCCTCGCGGGCGCGACCGGCGACGTCGTGCGCCGACATCCCGGGGGCCAGGTCGATCATCACGATGTTGGTCTCGGGCGGGACCACAGAGGCCGCGATGGCGCGATCAACCGTCGCGGCGAACTGGGCCGCGTGGTGGTGGTCGACCGCGAGGCGCTCGAGGTGATGCTCGAGCCCGTGCAGGCATCCCGCCGCGAGGATCCCGCTCTGGCGCATCACGCCGCCCAAACGCTTGCGATGCTCATCCGCGCGCGCGATCGCGGCAGCTTCACCGACCAACACCGCCCCGGCGGGGGCCCCCAGTCCCTTGGAGAAGGAGACCATGACCGTGTCGGCCAGCGCGGCGAACTCGGCGAGCGCCGTCCCGGTCGCGACGCTGGCGTTCCAGAGGCGCGCGCCATCGAGGTGGACCCGCATCCCGTGCTGCCGAGCGACCTGGCTCATCGCCTGGATCCCGGCGCGCGGGATGACCATGCCGCCCGCGCTGTTGTGGGTGTTCTCGAGGCACAGCAGGGTCGCGCGCGGAAAGAACGGCGAGGGGTGCCGGATGGTGCGTTCCAGGGCGGCCGCGTCCATCATCGGGCCGTCGCCCTCCACCGTGCGCAACTGCATCCCGGCGAGGGCGGAGGCTGCCGCGAGTTCGCGATCGACGATATGCGCATGGCGGTCCACATACAGCTCGGTCCCTGGCTCCCCCAGCGCCCAGATCGCGCCCTGGTTGGCCATCGTCCCGCTGGGGAAGAAGAGCCCGCGTTCCTTGCCAAAGCGCCGGGCGACCTCTTCCTCCAGCCGCCGTGTGGTCGGGTCGCCATCCAGGTAGTCGTCCCCGACCACGGCGTTGGCGATCGCCTGCCGCATCTCGGGCGTGGGACGCGTGACGGTATCGGAGCGAAGATCGATCACGGGAGCAGTGGCAGACGGAAAACGGCAGACGGCAGACGGCAGACGGCAGACGGCAGACGGCACCTCGAATCTACCGCACCTGCTCGCGTGCGTCAGCCGTCGAAACGCGCGCGTTGCAGGCGCCTAACGCGACGCAGCTCGTGCGCCTGGGCCACCTCGCCGCCCAGGATGAACATCAGCGCCGCGTAGTAGACCCAGAAGACCACCGAGACGAGGGCGTACAGGGTGCCGCTGTAGACCGATCCGGGATCGAACGACTTGGTGTACGCCGTCCAGAGGTTGCGCGCGATCTCGAGGAGCACGGCGGACGACACGGCCCCCACCAACGCCTGGCGCCACCGGATGCGTCGGTTGGGCAGCACCTTGTACAGGGAGAAGAGGATCGCCACCACGAAGCCGAACGCAACCGCTCGGCCGGCGGCATACTCGAGCCGCCCCATCACCTCGGCCTCAACCCCCGCCTCGGCCAGGATGCCCAGGCCACGCGACCGCGCCACGGCGAGGTAGAGCGACAGCGCCACCCAGGCCAGCAGGAGGATGGTCGAGTACACCGTGATCCGCACGTCGAACCACTTCCCGGACAGGATGCTCCGGTCGGTCTCGATGTCGAAGATGTCGGCGAGGACCGTGCGCAGCGACCCGAAGAGCCGCGTGGAAAACCAGACGTACAGCAGGGCCCCGTACACGCCTAACGACTGGCGGGCGGAGACCACGTCGGCGATAAGCCGGTGCACCGCCTCCGCCGACGCGACCTGCGGGGGAAGGAAGCGATCGACCAGGGCCACGACCTCGGCAATCGACGCGTCCTCCGAGAGGCCCAGGACGTACGTCAGCCCGGACATCAGGAGCAACACGAACGGGACGGCCGCCAGCAGGATGTTGAAGGCGATCGCCCCGGCGAGGAAGAAGATCCGGTCCTCGCCGGAGTTCACCCAGACACGCCGGGCGTAGTCGCCCAGCGCGAGGGCGACGCGTGCCGCCTGCCGCCGGAGCCCCGTGAGGGTCAATCGCTCAGCGTCGCGTCGTCCGGCGCGGCCTCAACCACGACGGCCCCCGGCGTCCCGGGCAGCGGACGGTGCACCGCGAGCGGCTTGACCGTCTGCCGCACGATGGCGCGCGTGCCCCGCATGCCCAGCTGCGTGAACAGGAAGGTGAACTTCGCGTCATACGCCGCCGCCAGCCGGGCCATCGCATCCGCGGGAAGCGCCCAGAGCTTCGCCTTGAACGGCCCTAACGCCTTCTTGCGAGTCTTGTAGAAGAACTGCTCGTCGGAGTCGGTCGCCTTGCGCTCATCCTTCGCGTTCTCCCGCAACCAGCCGTAGATCTCGTCCCGCAGCGCCGCCGGCAGGTGATCGTACAGCATGTTCTGGAAGTTGGTCGCCAGGTGGATCTCGGCGGTCTCCGTCCGGGGGAAGTTGTGGAACGCGTCATCCGGCAGGGTGGACGCGCCATGCTGCACCGCCCCCGACAAGCCGTACTCCTTGCGGGCCACCACCGACAGCTCTTCCAGCGTCTTGAGGTCCAGCTTGACGTCGGCGATCGACCCATCGGCCAGCACGACGCCGCCGTGCGAGGTCCCCGATTGCACCGAGATCTTGCTCAGCCCCACCGCGCCCGGGGCCACGCGCGCGAGCGCCGCGTTGTACCCGTCCATGAACGCCCGCAACTCGTGCACGGTGGAATTCTCCGTCCCCACCTCGCCGATCTCGCCGCCGATGGAGACGTTCACCCCCTTCGGCTCGCGCTCACGGATGTACCGGGTGATCTCGGCGCAGATCTCGTAGTTCAGGCGCTGCTGCTCCGGCAGGGTCGGCTTGGAGAGGTCCACCAGGGTCGACGTGTCCACGTCAATGTTGTAGAAGCCGGCCTCGATCGCCTCGTTCGCGAGCTTCTTCACCGCGTCGACCTCGGTGACCGGGTCGGCGGCGAACTTCTTGTGGTTGACCTGGAAGTGATCGCCCTGGATGAACAGCGGGCCGCGGAACCCCTCGCGCAGGGCCGCCGCCAGCATCACGGCGACATACTCGGAGGGACGCTGGTCCGTGTAGGCAATCTCGGAGCGGGCGATCTCGAGGATGAAGGCGCCGGCGTCCATCTGCTTCGCGACGCGGAAGATCGAGCGGGCGGTGTCGTACGAGGCCCCGCGCACGTTGATCGCGGGCACGGTGAATCCGTTGGTCTCGCCGCGGCCGCGCGCCATGTAGAGGTCGTGGATCGAGCAGGGCCGGACGCCGACCGCCTGACCCAGCTCCCACAACAGCCAGCGGGCGTAGTCCTTCGCCTTGGCCTCCCCGAAGACCGCATCGCGGACCACCGCGTCCATCGCCGGGCCGGCGAGGGCACTTTCGTCGTGGACGGTCACCTTGGCGTCGACACGGGTGACGGCCTGGCCAAGGGCGGAATGGGCGATGATCGGAGCGGTCATGGAATTCGTGCGTTCGGAGGATATGGCGGGTACGACGTTCGCCCGGGAGACTGGCAGCGCCGCGCCAAAGTTACATCAGCTGTGCGGGCCCCTACACCCGGCAATCCGCTGACGGCTGCGGCAGGCGCTCGAAGGCCTCGCGTGCGGCGTCAAAGCCCGGGCGCCCCATGATCCCGTAGGTGAACAGCTTCCCCTGCTCCACCCCGGGCTGGTCGAAGGCGTTGACCCCGTACAACGCCCCCGCGTACGCCGTCGCCAGCTCGAAGAACATCATCAGGCCGCCGAGGTGCCAGGGATCGACCCGTTCCAGGGTGATCGTGGCGCTGGGACGGCCGCGTGAGGCGAGGGCCCCGGCGGTCGCGCGCCGCTCCGTGTTCAACAGCTCCCAGAGCGAGTGGCCGGCGAGGTACGCCAGGTCCGGGACGTCGGTGTGCAGCGCGGGGATCGTGACGTCCACGTCCGGGCGCTCCACGGCGATGAAGGTGACCGTCTTGTCCTCGGGTCCCTCCATGAACAGCTGGACCTGGCTGTGCTGGTCGGTGGCCCCCAGGGCGGGGACCGGGGTGGGGCCGACGTGCGCGCCGCCGGGCTGGATCTTCCCCAGGCTTTCGGCCCACAGCTGCACGAACCACAGCGCGAGGTCACGCAGGGGGTCGCTGTAGGGGAGCAGCACGTGGATGGGCTTCCCGCCGCGGGTATCGGCCAGCCATTGCAGCACCGCCCACAGCCCCGCCGGATTGCGATCCAGGTCCGCGGTGGCGCACCGGGTCACCATGTCGGCGGCCCCGGCCAGGAGGGCCCGGATGTCGATCCCCATCAGGGCCGCGGGGAGCGTCCCCACCGGCGACAGGACGCTGAAGCGTCCCCCGACGTTGGCGGGAATGTCCAACGCGGGAATGCCTTCGGCGGTGGCAATCGGACGCAACGCACCCTTCGTCGGGTCGGTCACGAAGCAGAGGTGCCGCGGCAGCGGCAATCCCGCGGCCACGAGGCGCGACCGGACGACGAGGTACTGGGCCATCGTCTCCGCCGTGCCGCCGGACTTGGACACCACCAGGAACAGCGTCTCGGCGAGCGTGACGCGCGC
>JAEUJL010000735.1 GCA_016794835.1 Gemmatimonadota bacterium
GCCCCGGGTGCTGGACGCCACGCGTTGCATCTCCTACCTGACCATTGAGCTGCGGGACGAGATCCCGGCGCCGCTGCGCCCGCTCATGGGCGAGCTCGTGTTCGGGTGCGATATCTGCCAGGACGTCTGCCCCTGGAACCGGAAGTTCGCCCACGACGTCACCGACCCCGAGCTCCAACCCCGCCCCGAGCTGGTCGCCCCCGACCTCGGCGAGCTGGTCCAGCTCAGCGAGGAGCAGTTCCGGGCGCGCTTTCGCGGGAGCCCGGTGTTGCGCACCAAGCGGCGTGGCCTCGCCCGCAACGTCGCGGTGGCACTGGGGAACCGTGGCGCCGCGGGTGATGCCGCCGCCCTCCAGCGCGCCGCGCAGGACCCCGAGCCGCTGGTGCGCGAGCACGCGGCGTGGGCCCTGGCCCAGCGCACGCACCACGAGGATCGTTAGGCGGCGCCCGGCCCGCCCGAGATTCGCGGCACCAACCGCGGCGTGCGCTCCTTCCATGCGCGATACGACGGGTCCGATCCCCACCGGGACTCGGCCTTGCGCTCGAGCATGGGGATCCCGCTGACGCGCGTGAGCAGCCAGGTGACGAAGAGCGGGGAGACCAGGGCCAGACGCTCCCATCCCGCCAGCACCGGCATCGCCATCACCGTCACCCCAACCCAGAGCAGGATCTCCCCGAAGTAGTTCGGGTGCCGCGAACGCGCCCAGAGCCCGGTCGCGATGAACCGTCCCCGGTTCCGCGGGTCGGCGGCGAACCGCGCCTTTTGGCCGTCGGCGATCACTTCAATGGAGAAACCCGCCACCCACAGGATGAACCCCACCACGAGGGCGACATCCGCCGCAGCGCGGCGCTCCGACAGGATGCCGAGGACCGCCGGCGCCGAGGTGATGATGACCCAGAGGCCCTGCAGCGTCCAGGCGAGGAGGAAGCGCGGCGCCGACTGCTTGATCTCGTCGAAGCGGTCGTCACGACCCGCGCGCCGGATGCGCCCGACGAGGTAACTCCCGAGGCGCAGCGCCCAGGTCACCACCACGAGGGCGAGGAGCGCGGCGCGGAGGTCCAGCGGCCAGCTCGCCCGGACGGCCAGGACCGTGGCCGTGATGAAGGTCGCGCTCCCCACGAGGTCATAGAAGCGTTCGGTCCGTCGCGCGAACGCCGGGACGAAGGCGACCCACTGGATGAGCAGCGCGATGAGGGCGATGGACCAGAACATGTCGGCGCGGTACGGGGAGTCGAGTCCGGCTCATTTCAAACGGCTGGCGCACGCGCCGCGTTCCGTGCTCGCCCGAACCCCCACCAGCCTCGTACCTTGGAGGCAACGAACCCCAGGTCATGCGCCCCCTGATCCTTCTCGCGAGCATTGCCGTGCTTTCCCCCATTTCCCAGGCCCAGGATCGGCCCGCCGGATGGCCGGCGTTCGCCAAGCAGATGGACAGCCTCGCCCGCGCCGGCCAAGTGGTCGGCGGGAGCGCGGTCTTCGTGAAGGACGGTCGCATCGTCGCGCGACACCACTACGGCCTCGCGGACCGGACGCGGAACGTCTCGGTCGGGGACCGCTCGATCTTCCACTACGGGTCGATCACCAAGACGCTGACCGCCATTGCCATCCTGCAGCTACGGGACCGCGGCAAGCTCTCCCTCGATGACAAGGTCATCCGCTGGGTACCCGAGCTGCGCCGCATGCACGACCCCTTTGGGATGATGGACAGCATCACGGTGCGCATGCTCCTCGCCCACACGTCGGGCTTCCAGAACCCCACCTGGCCCTACGGGAACGGCAAGCCGTGGGAACCGTTCGAGCCCACCACCTGGGAGCAGCTGGTCGCCATGATGCCGTACCAGCAGCTGCTCTTCCGTCCAGGCTCGCGCTGGGGGTACTCGAACCCGGCCTACATCTACCTCGCACGCATCATCGAGGCGCTGAGCGGGGACCCGTGGGTGGGGTACATCCAGAAGCACATCTTCTCGCCGCTCCAGCTCGACCGCAGCTACTTCGGCGCCACCCCGTACCACCTCGCCGAGGACCGCGCCAACAACTACACGATCGTGCGCGACAGCGCGACGAAGTCCAACCTGGTGCGCGAGAATGGCCGCGACTTCGACCCGGGGATCACGATCCCCAACGGCGGCTGGAATGCGCCGCTGGATGACCTCGCCAGCTATGTCGCCTTCCTGACGAACAGCAGCGGGGGCGACGCGGAACGTCAGCGCCGCTTTGACGCCGTCCTCTCCCGCGCGACCCTCAGCGAGATGTGGCAGCCGATCATCCGCCAGGGGGCCGCCCCGGAGAGCCGGATGGGACTCGGCTTCTTCCTGCTCGACCACGAGGGGACCCCGCTCATCGGGCACACCGGGAGCCAGGCCGGCTTTCTTTCCTTCGTTTGGGTGAACCCGCAGGCCCGCACCGGCATCGTCGTGGCGCTCAACACCGACAGCAACGTGCGCGACGTGCCCGCCGCCTTGACGCCGATCATGCAGCGGGCCCTTCCGCTCCTGCGTCCCGCGCCCTGACCCCGACGCCGATGCTGTTCGAGCCCCTGACCCTGCGGTCCGTCACCCTGCGCAATCGCATTGCCGTCTCGCCGATGTGCCAGTATTCGGCGACGGACGGCATGCCCAACGACTGGCACTTCGTCCACCTCGGCGGGCTCGCGACCGGGGGTGCCGGCCTGGTCATCGCCGAGGCGACCGCCGTGACCCCGGAGGGGCGCATCAGCCCCCACTGCACGGGGCTCTGGAACGACCGCCAGCGCGACGCGTGGACACGCATTGCCGCCTTTGTCAGCGCCCAGGGGGCCGTGCCGGGGATCCAGCTCGGGCACGCCGGGCGCAAGGCGAGCACCCACCGGCCGTGGGAGGGGAGCGGCGCGGTGACGGTCGGTGGCTGGACGCCGGTGGCGCCGAGCGCGGTGGCCTTCTCCCCTACCTACCCCATGCCGGTGGCGCTCGACACGGCGGGGATCCACGCGCTCATCGACGCCTTTCGCGACGCCGCGCGCCGGGCGCTGGCCGCCGGGTTCCAGGTGATCGAACTGCATGCGGCCCACGGGTACCTCATCCACGAGTTCCTCTCCCCGCTCGCCAACCAGCGCACGGACGCCTACGGCGGCTCGTTCGAGAACCGCTGCCGCTTCCTGCACGACGTGGTCGACGCCACACGCCAGGCCTGGCCCGCGGAACTCCCGCTCCTCGTCCGACTCTCCGCGACCGACTGGGTCGAGGGAGGATGGACCGTGGACGAGTGCGTCGCGCTGGCCCGCACGCTCGGTGCCCGCGGCGTTGACCTGATCGACACCTCCTCCGCCGGCCTCTCGCCGGCCCAGAAGATCACGGTGGGCCCCGGCTACCAGGTGCCGTTCGCCCGTCGCATCCGCGAGGAGGCCGGGATCGCCACCGGGGCGGTCGGGCTGATCACCGATCCGCACCAGGCCGAGGCGATCATCGCCAACGGCGACGCGGACCTCGTGCTCCTCGCGCGGGAATTGCTCAGGAACCCGCGATGGCCGCTCGCCGCTGCAAAGGCGTTAGGCGTCGCGGGCCCCTGGCCCCGCCAATACGAGCGCGCCCGAGGCTGAACTCCCGAGCCGCTCGTGCAGCACGTGCCGCTCGTACTGCTCGTACTGCTCGTACTGCTCGTACTGCTCGTACTGCTCGTACTGCTCGTACTGCTCGTACTGCACGCTCTTGACCGCCGGTGCGCCCTATCGCCCCACGGCACCGCGCGCTGCTTTTTCGTACACCACCCTCCCGCCCACCATCGTCATCACCACCGTCGCGTCCTTGATCTGCGACGGCTGCAACGCAAAGAGGTCGCGATCGATCACGACGAGGTCCGCCAGCTTCCCGGCGGTGATCGTCCCCTTGCTGGCCTCTTCCCCCTCGGCCCAGGCGTTGTTCACCGTGTAGCTGCGCAGGCTCGTCTCCAGGTCGAGCCGCTGCTCGGGGAACCAGCCACCAGCCGGCTTGCCGTCCATCGTTTGTCGCGTCACGGCCGCGTACAGGATGGTCATCGGGTTGGCCGTGTACCAGCTCGCGTTCGTTCCCGGCCAGTCCGAGCCGAAGAGCAGCGGGACCCCCGCGTCGTGGAAGGTCTTGAAGGC
>JAEUJL010000775.1 GCA_016794835.1 Gemmatimonadota bacterium
GCGACATCCACGACCCACAGCTTGAGGTGGGTGTCGACAAACGAGATCTTGCGGCTGTCGGGTGACCACTGGGCCATGTAGGGGAAGCTCATCCCCGGCAGCGCGATCGACCGGCGCGTGGTGATGCCGTCCTGGGAGGACACCACCAGTTGGTATTCGCCGGAGGCGTCGCTGAACCAGGCGATGGACTGTCCGTCGGGCGACCAGGTCGGCAGGCGTTCCGCCGACCCGCTGCTCGCTGTCAGGTTGCGCACGTCCCCCTTGTCCGCCGGGATGGAGAAGACCTCCCCGCGGGCCTCGACCAACGCGCGCTTGCCGGTGGGGCTCAGGGCGAGGTTGGTCATCCGTGACGTCACGTCCTTCCATTGCGGCATCATCCACGGGAAGTCGCCGCGGACGGTGATGGGGACGGCGGCCGTGCGCCCGGTCCTGGGGTCGTGGAGGTGCACGCGCCCCGCCTGCTCGAAGACGAGGACGCCGGCTCCGGCGCCGAGCGTCTTCACGTCGTGATCGCGGAAACGGGTGACCTGGGAGAGTTGGCGGGTCCGGGACGCATACTTCCACACGTTCTGCACGTCGTCGCGGTCCGAGATGAAGTAGACGTCGTCGCCTACCCAGACGGGGTCGACCTCCTTGGAGTTCACCGGGCGCGCGATGGTGTCGGTGGCCCAGGTCTTCAGGTCGACGACCCAGATGGGCTTGTTCTGCCCGCCGCGGTAGTTGCGGCGTTCGTCATCCCAGGAGGCCGCCATGCGGTAGGCGATGCGCCCGCCGTCGGGGCTGATCTGGCCCTGGAAGCCGCGCGGAATGGCCATCGGTTCCTCGGCGCCCCCGTCGATCGACACCGTCCAGAAGCGCGGCACCGCGTTAGGCGCGTGGCTGGCGCGTCCGCTCGTGAACACCACGCGACGGCCGTCCGGGGTCCACCCCGCGGCATTGTCACCGCCGGGGTGCCAGGTCAGGCGCCGGGGCTCCCCGCCATCGACCGAGACGACGTACACATCGGCGTTGCCCGCGTAGCTGCTGGTGAACGCGACGAGCTGGCCATCGGGCGACAGTCGGGGCGAGGACGAGCCACCGGGGAACGAGGTGAGTCGCCGGGCGGCGCCACCGGCCCGATCGACGATCCAGATGTTGTTGGCGTAGGCGAAGGCGATGTGCCGTTCGCTCACCGTCGGTTGCCGAAGGAAGAGGGTTTCCTGGGCGCCGAGGGCGCCGGCAAGGACGGTGGCCGCAAGGGCGGCGAAACGACGGGGCATGATCGAACCGGGGAACGGGTGTCCCGGATTGTGCAGCCCGGTCCGCGGTGTCGCAACGCGGCGCGCTAGCGCGCCGCACGGGAAAAGCGGCGTCGCTCGAGGACGAGGGCCGGAGCCGCACCGCCTGACGACGGCTCGAAGGTGACGGGGTAGGTGACGCCGGCCAGGGTCACATCCAGGGTGTCGGCCGCGGCCGTTGGCGGAATGAGGCGGCCCTCGAGCACTCCCCATGCGAGGTGCAGCTGCCTCCCGGACGCCGTGACGCGGACGCGTCCATATCCCGGTGCCTCGTAGTCCCCGACGTAGAACGCATCAGGATGCGGGAGCGGATACGCAGTGCGTGTTGCGAGGGCGGCCTCCTGTCGTGCCGCGGCATCGCGCGCGGTGGACAGGCGCCCGCGCAGTGAATCAAGTCGGCCCCAGGCGACGCGATGCGCGTCGGATCGGCCGGCTTCGAGGTCGTAGGTATACGCGGCCACGAGGTCAGTGAGCGAGGCGCCGAGCCCTCCGGTGGACATCGCCACCACGCCGATGCGTCGGCCAGGAAGGAACGACAGGTGCGACCGGTAGGATGCGTACCCCCCAAAGCGGCTGACCATGCGCTCGCCGCGGTAGGCGCCAATATCCCACCCGGCGCCCCAGCCTTCGCGGTCAAAATACGCAAAGCGCCTCGCCTGCTCCCGCGTGTGCGGCGCGATCAGGCGATGCGCCAGCGACACGGTGGTGCGAGGGAACACGACCCTGCCATCCCACACGCCGCCGTCCATCTGGATGATGGTCCAGCGCGCGAGGTCATCCAGCGTCGACAGGTGCCCGCCAGCGGAATTCATCGTGGCGTCGACCTTGGCAAATGGCTCCGAGGCGTAGGTGCCGTCGGCGCGGAGCCGATGCGGCAAGGCGATGCGCGCGCCGTCCGCTCCGTGCAGGGTGGAGCCGGTC
>JAEUJL010000154.1 GCA_016794835.1 Gemmatimonadota bacterium
GCCTCAGGGGACGGTCGGGGCGGGTTTCTTGCTCGTGAGGTCGGCGACCATCGCTTCGAACGCCTTGCGCTGGTTGTCGTCCGAACTGACCAGGGTGGTGAGGCGGTCGAACGCCTGCTGGGTGAGCCCGTGCGCCTTGAGGGCGGCCGCGATGTCCTTGCGGAGCTGCTCGCGCAGCCGGGCCTGGTCCTCGAGCTTCTTGGTGCGGGGATTGGCCATCTCCGCGTGCGCCTTGTCCCGGATCTCGGCGACGGCGACCCAGGCCTTGGCAAATGCGGTCATCGAGTCCGGCTGCGCGGTGACAACCGCGCTCGCCTGGGCGTCGGCAGGGGACGGGGCAAGGCCGGGTGAGACGACCGTCAGGCAGAGCAGGAGGAGGCCGCGCATGGCAGGATGGGGGTGCCCCGCGTCGGGCGGCCAGGGGAGGGAATATTGGCCGCCGAATCGCGGGTCGAGCGGAATGTAGGTGCGGGGCGGGGGAGGTCAACATATGTCTATGCGTGACTTGCGGATACGTGGTCCGCGGCCGAAGTTTTGCGGTTGGTTGGACAGGCTCCAGGAACACCACTCCCAAGGCGTGGCATGAAGACCCTCGTGACGACCGCGGCCGCCATTGGCGCGCTCCTGTTCCTTCCGGACCCCGGCGTGGCTCGACCCGCGTCGACGACGAGCGTGCGGGTGAGCGCTCCCGAGTTGAATGCGGTCGTGAAGCAGTACTGCCAGGGGTGCCACTCGGATCGGCTCAAGCGCGGCAACCTCACCCTGGCATCCTTCGACGTGGCCCGCCCGCACGAAAGCGCGGATGTGGCGGAGAAGGTCATCGGCAAGCTGCGCACGGGGATGATGCCCCCGCCGGGATCCAAACGACCAAGTGCCGACACCGTGGCCGCGCTGATCGAGGCCCTCGAGACGCAGCTGGACTCGGCGGCGATGGCACACCCTGATCCCGGGTATCGCACCTTCCAGCGGCTCAACCGCCCCGAATACGAAGCGGCTATCCGGGACCTGCTGACGCTCAAGGTGGATGCCTCGGCCTACCTGCCGCCGGACACGAAGAGCGAGAACTTCGACAACATTGCGGACGTCCAGACGTTGTCGCCGATGCTGCTGGAGGGGTACCTGCGCGCCGCGTCGGACATCAGCTGGCTGGCCGTGGGCAATCCGCGCGCAACCTCGGCCGCCGCAACGCTGACCGTCCCGCGCACGGCCTCCCAGGTCGACCATGTCGAGGGGGCCCCGTATGGCACGCGCGGCGGGGTGTCCGAGGTGCATGTCTTCCCCGCGGACGGCTTGTACGCGTTCACCCTGAACTTCTTCCACGAGACCACGGGCGCCTACGCGGGCGGGTTGGTGCGTGGGGAGGCGGTCGAGGTCTCGATCGATGGCGAGCGCGTGGCGCTCGTCTACATCGACCGGCATATGCATGCCTCGGATCCCAACGGGGTGTCCATGGCGACGGAGCCGGTGAAGGTCACCGCGGGGCCGCATCGCGTGTCCGCGGCGTTCATCCCGCCGGCCTTCCAGGGGGTGGTGCAGGACCTGATCTCGCCGCTCAAGTGGTCGCTCAACAGCACG
>JAEUJL010000816.1 GCA_016794835.1 Gemmatimonadota bacterium
TTGGTCTCGAACGTCCGCGGTTCCACGTGCTTGGCGAGCTGGTGGATCGCCGTGTCGGTGAGTCCGCTCAGGAAGTCGAGGGCCCGGAGTTGTTCGCGAATCAATTGAGGCACGGCGTCCGCAGGGGCGAGGGTTCGCAGGAAGTCTAGCGCGTCCACAAGAGACGACAGGGCGGGCGGGCTCGATACGGCTGTGGCCGATGCGGTGGGCTGGTCGTCCGGCCCGGGATGCCTCTCCGCGGGAAGATCGCCGGGTACGTCGTCCCCGCCTTCATGCTCCTCATTGGCCTGCTGGCGGCCGTGGGGAGCTTGCCTGGCGCGCCCTGTCCGAGGGGCCCCGCTGCCGGTGGCCTACGATCCCGCGAATCCGCGGCGGAACTTCCCCGTGGGGCACGGCGTCACGTCGGTCGGGCTCGCCCTGTTCGCCTCGGTGATCGGCCTCGTGGTGGCCGGGATGGGTGCGCTCGGCGTGTTCGGGCGCCGGGACTGACTCCCTGGCCCCGCCCGGGGCCGCCGCGGACGACAGGCGTGGATTTGACAGCGGGGGGCCGGGCCCCTATACCTAGACCGTCAGGCATAGGAGTCTAGGTATGGCACGCAACGACATCCTGCAGGGCACGCTCGACCTCCTGGTCCTCAAGACCCTGGCGCGTCGCGGCCCGCTGCACGGCTACGGGATCACCGCGCACATCCAGCGGGTCTCCGAGGAGCAGCTGCGCGTGGAGGAGGGGTCGCTCTATCCCGCCCTGCATCGCATGGAGCAGTCGGGGCTGGTGCGCGCGGCGTGGGGGCTGACCGAGAAGAACCGGCAGGCGCGCTTCTACACGATCACGGCGGCCGGCAAGAAACAGTTGGAGGAGACGGAGCAGAGCTGGGCCCGGCTGCGCGACGGCGTGCAGCGGGTGTTGCGGTACGCCTGACGACCACGCGCGAGGCTGACATGGGATTGCGTCGACTGCTCAATGCCCTGCGCCCGGGGCGCGTCGAGGGGGAGATCCGCCGTGAGCTCGAGTTCCATCTCGCGGAACGCGAGGACGAACTCGTGGCCAGCGGGATGAGCCGCGAGGCGGCACGCCGTGAGGCCCGGCGGCGCTTTGGGCACCCGGGGTCGCTCCGCGAGCGCACGCGCGACGCGGATGTCGCCACGACGGTCGAGTCGGTGCTCGCCGACCTGCGCTACGCCTGGCGTGCCCTGGCGGCGAGTCGCGGCTACAGTGTGGTGGCCATCCTCTCGCTCGCGCTGGGGATCGGGGCGAACACGGCGATCTTCAGCCTGATCAACGCCGTGATGCTCCGCCAGCTCCCCGTGCGCGATCCGCAGGAGCTGGTCGTGGTGGGGATGGCGGGCGGGGATGCGACGGAGTTCACCAATCCCCTCTGGGAGCAGGTGCGCGACGGGGCGCATCCCTTTGCCCAGGTCCTGGCCTACGGTGATGTCCAGTTCAACCTCGCCGAGGCGGGTGAGGCCCGGCCGGCACAGGGGTTGTGGGTGAGTGGGGGCTTCTTCGAGGCGCTGGGGGTCACGGCGATGGCCGGCCGCACGTTGCGCCCGGAGGACGACGTCCGGGGATGCCCGGCGACCGTCGTCCTGAGCCATGCCTTCTGGCAGTCGGAGCTGGGGGCGGACCGCGCCGCGGTGGGCCGCACCATCCGGTTGGGTGGCCACCCGCACGAGATCGTTGGGGTAGTGGATCCCGCGTTTCGCGGCCTGGAGGCTGGGCGGGCCCCATCGTTCTACGTGCCGCTCTGTGCGGACGCCGTCCACAATCCCAAAGGGGGCTTCCTGGATCATCGGTCGTACTGGTCGCTGCGGATCATTGGCCGCCTGGCGCCGGGCCAGACCGCGGCCAGCACGACGGCGCAGCTCGCGACCGCGTCGGCGAGCTGGTTTGCGAACACGGTGCCGGCCGACTGGGATGCCGCGCTGCAAAAGGACTACCTCGCGCGCACGATGGACGCCCGTCCGTCCATCGGGGAGCTGTCCAGCGTGCGGACCACGTACGCGCAGGCGCTCTGGGCGCTGATGGCGATGGTCGCCGTGGTGTTGCTGATCGCGTGCGCGAACATCGCGAACCTCATGCTGGTCCGGGCCGAGGTGCGCCAGCGCGAGCTGGCGGTGCGCATCGCCCTGGGGGCGGGGCGTCGCCGGGTGGTGCGGCAGCTGTTCACCGAGGGGCTCGTGCTGGCCGGGCTCGGAGCGACCCTCGGGACCTTGCTCGCCGTGCAGCTGAGTCACGCCATGGTGCGCTGGCTCTCGACGCCACGCAATCCGGTCGTGCTCGACCTCACCGTGGATGCGCGCGTATTGGCGTTCACGGTCCTCGTGGCGGTCGCGACCGCGCTCCTGTTCAGCCTCGCTCCCGCATGGCGCGCCGTGCGGGTGGACCCGCAAGACGCCATGCGCGCCCATGGACGTGGCACGGTCGGGGGGCGTGGTCGGTTTGGCGTGGGCCGCTCGCTCGTGGTGGCGCAGGTGGCCCTCTCGCTCGTGCTCGTGACGGGCTCGGCCCTATTGATCGGGAGCTTCCGCACCCTCGTGTCGGTGCCGGCCGGTTTTGATCCGGACCCGGTGCTGATCGCGACGGCCGACCTGAAGTTGCGCGAGTCACCTCCCGCGCAGCGCCTGGCGTTGCAGCGCGACCTGCTGGAGCGCCTCCGCGCCCTGCCCGGGGTCACCCATGTCGCGGCGTCCTTCATGACGCCGCTCGCGCGCATGGCCTGGATGGACCAGGTCGAGGTCGCGGGCCGGACCTTCGCGAAGCCCGAGGATGCCAGCGTCCTGGTCAACCTCGCCTCGCCCGGGTGGTTCGCGACCCTCGGGATTCCCCTGCTCGCGGGGCGCGACTTCGCTTCGAGCGACGGCCCCGGGCAACCCGAGATCGCGATCGTCAACGAGGCGGCGGCGCGGTTGTTCTTTCCTGATCGCTCGCCCGTGGGTGCCCGCTTTCGCATGGCGCGCGGGGATGGCGTCAACGCCGAGATCGAGGTGGTGGGGATGGTGCGGAACGCGAAGTACCGCACGCTGCGGGAAGGCGATCGTCCCCAGGTCTTCCTGGCGTTGTCGCAGGACACCTCGTTCGCGTCCAGCCTGAGCCTGGTGCTTCGCACCGTTGGGCCGCCGGCCCAACTGCGGGACGGGGTGCTCGCGGTCGTGCGCGAGGTGGCGCCGGCGGCGTCGGTGCAGTTCCGTCGGTTCGCGGACCAGGTGGCGGAGACGTTAGGCACGGATCGCCTGCTCGCCACGCTGTCCGCGTTCTTTGGCGGGCTGGCGTTGCTGCTGGCGATGGTTGGTCTCTACGGGACGATGGCCTACGCGGTGGCCCGGCGACGCGGGGAGATCGGCATTCGCGTCGCCCTTGGCGCGCGCCCCGGCCGGCTCTCGCGGGCCGTGCTGGGGGAGGTCGCGTGGCTCCTCGCGGTGGGGTGTGTCGTTGGCCTGGCCGGAGTCGGCGGCACCGGTCGACTGATCGAGGGCTTCCTGTTCGACCTGGGTCCGCGGGATCCGGCCATCCTCGCGTTGT
Organism: Gemmatimonadota bacterium; assembly: GCA_016794835.1. Taxonomy (GTDB): domain Bacteria; phylum Gemmatimonadota; class Gemmatimonadetes; order Gemmatimonadales; family Gemmatimonadaceae; genus RBC101. Next base: position 3,521 of record JAEUJL010000816.1, read on the forward strand.
CGGTCGCGGTGCTGGTGCTGGCCGGGCTGCTGGCCGGATGGTTGCCGGCGCGTCGTGCGGCGCGCATGGACCCGATGCGCGCGTTGCGGGAGGAGTGACCGGGGGCCCAGCGTCCCCCGGTCCACCGCTTACGGCTTGCCGAGCGAGTAGAGGAACGCGGTGAACTGCATCTCCTCCCAGGTCTGGTCGCCCCAGCGCACGTCGATCTTCGGGTCGGGGTTGGCGGGGTTCGCGGCCGAGTTGTCGTACCAGGCGCGCGCCTCGATCTTCGCCCCCGCGGGCAGGTCGAGGGGCTTGGCGAACATGTAGTACGTCTGCCAGTTGAAGTCGTAGTTAGGCACCGAGAGGATGTTCTCGGTCCGCCCGTCGGGATAGACGACCCGATACTCCCACTTCTTCCCGCGCAGGTGCGTGTGCGGGAGCATGCCCCAGATGCGGACGGGGCGGCTGAAGCCGACTTCGGATGGCACTTCCAC
>JAEUJL010000159.1 GCA_016794835.1 Gemmatimonadota bacterium
GACCGCCTGGGCATGTTGGGCCTCGGTCCCGGCCGCACTCACCACGACCGGGGTGAGCGACTTCGACTTCGCGAGCGGGGCCGCCGTCTGCTGGGTGCGCTTGAACTGCGTGTGCAACACCCCGTCGACGTTCGTCCGCGCGAGCGCCGTGGCCAGCGACTCGGCGCGTGCGTACCCCGCCGCATTGAGGTCCGGATCGGTGCCCGGCGGACGCTCGGCGTGACGCACCAGGATGATGGTGCTGGTCACCGGGGCTCGGCAGGCCGCCGTGGTGACGAGGAGCGCCGCGAGAAGGGACGGGAGAATGCGCATTTCCGGAACCTACCGCGTGCCGCCGCGCCGGCAACCGAGGTCACGCGGCCCGTTAGCTTTCGGCATGCGTCGCCTGCTCACCCTTCTCATCCCGGCCCTCGTCACGGTGGGCGCGTGCCGCGGCGAAACGCCCCGGGACGAGGCGCTCTTTCGAGGGGTCTACGTGAGCCCCCCCGTGGAGAAGCCGGACTTCACCTTCACGGACTTCAACGGCAAGCCGTTCAACTTCCGGCTCGAGACCGCCGACCAGGTGGCGTTGCTGTTCTTTGGCTATACGCACTGTCCCGATGTCTGCCCGCTGCACGCCGCGAACATCGCCGCCGTGCTCAAGGAGATGCCGTTCGAGGAGCGGGAGAAGATCCGCTTCATCTTCGTCACGACGGACCCGGAGCGTGATACGCCGGAGCGCCTCAAGTCGTGGCTCGGTGCGTTCAATCGCGACTTCATCGGGATCGCCGGGTCGCCCGACGAGTTGGCGCGCGTCCAGGCCGCACTCCGGATCGCCCCGGCGAAGAAGGAAGTGCTCCCCGGCGCGGACTCCAGCGCGTACCTCGTGGGCCATGCGGCCCAGGTCATCGCCTTCGGACGCGACGGACTCGCCCGCACCGAGTACCCCATGGGGGTGCGCCAGGAAGACTGGGCCAAGGACCTGCCACGCCTCGCGCGCGGCGAGGTGCCCGGCGACCCGGGCAGTGCGCTCCCTGGCAAGGACGTCGTGTTGACGCCGTCGACCGCCGAGGTCGCGGGGCCGGCCATCCAGGTGCAGGTCGCGGTGATGCCCGCGCCTCCTTCCACGAGCGAGGCCGCGGTTTACCTCGTGATCGCGAACTCGGGCGCAGCCGACACCCTCGTGAGTGTGTCGAGCCCCGAGGCGCAGGGCGCGATGATCCACACCACGGAGCCTGCCGGTGGACAGCAAGTCATGCGCATGCGGGACCGCGTGCCGCTCGCCCCGGGCGAGACGGTCTCCTTCCTGCCGGGTGGCACCCACGTGATGCTCATGGGCCTCTCGCGGATGCCGGCGGCGGGCGAGTCGTTCCCGCTGCGACTGCGATTCGCCAGGGCTGGCGAGTTTGCCATCGCGCCGATGGTCGTGCCGTACGCCGAGCTGGAAGCCCAGCTTCGGCGCCCCCAATGAGCGAGCGTCACTGATGCAATTCTGGTGTTCCTTCACGAACACGGCCTGGGACTGGAGCTGGCGCCCGTTCCCGGGGGTGTGGCTCTTCGTGCTCCTGCTCGGCTGGGGTGCCTTCCGCCTCAACCGGGCCGGCGGCGGAACCCCACGCCCGGTCCATCCGCTCACCCTGCTGGGGCTGGTGTTCACCTGGATCGCCCTGGACTGGCCGGTGGGCGCGTTAGGCGCGGGGTACCTCGCCAGTGTGCACATGGCGCAGTTCCTCCTGCTGGGGCTCCTCGTCCCGGCCGCGCTGCTCGCGGGGCTGCGGCCCGAGTCCCAGGAGGCGATCGCGCGCTCGCGCGCGGGGGGCGTGCTGGAGCGTATCACCCGGCCGGTGTCGGCGCTGATCCTGTTCAACATCATCGTCCTGATCACGCACCTGCCGCCGATCGTGGACCGGCTCATGCCCACGCAGCTCGGCTCGATGGCGATCGACCTGCTCTGGTTTGTCGCCGGCCTGATCTTCTGGTACCCGATGCTGGTTGACGCGCCGGTACGCCCGCGGTTTGTGCCCCCGCTCCGGATGCTGTACCTCGTGGTGGGGTTGATGTTCTCGCCCGTGATGTTCGGGCTCGTTGGGTTCATGTTGTACGCGGAGCACCCGCTGTACGGGCTGTACGAGCTCGCGCCGCCGTTCCCCGGCTGGACCTCCAAGATGGACCATGAGCTCGCGGCCGTGATGATGTCGGTGACGGGCGCGCTCGTCGCCTTCATCGGCCTGTCGACGATCTTCTTCAAGTGGAGCAAGACGGACGCGTGAGCATTGCACGACGCCTGGTCACCCTGGCCCTGGCCACGGTGGCACTGACCACCGGACTCGACGCGCAGGTGCGCACGTACCACGGCCGCAACCGGCAGACCGTCGCCGAGCTTCCGCGACTGGATGAGGCGCCGACCATCGATGGCGTGCTCGATGACGCCGTCTGGTCGCGCGCCGTGCTGCTCACCGGCTTCTCCGCCTACCTGCCCCTCGACGATCGCCCGGCCGCGGATTCCACGGACGTGCTCGTGTACTACTCCAGCTCGCACGTCTACTTCGCCGTGCGCGCCTTCGAGACCCATGGCGCCGTCCACGCGACCCTCGCCGCGCGGGACAAGATCGACATGGATGACTACATCCAGATCCTGCTCGACCCGTTCAACGACCGCCGCCGGGCCTTTGTCTTCGGGATCAACCCGTTAGGCGCGCAGGCCGATGGCGTGCGCACGGAAGGCTTCAATCCCCCGCAGCCACGCGGCCAGACCTTTGGCGGCAACCCGCCGGCCTTCATTGACCTCAGCCCGGATCTCGTCTTCGAGTCGAAGGGGCGGTTGACCGATGCCGGGTACGAGATCGAGGTGGCGATCCCGCTCAAGAGCATCCGCTTCCAGGGGAGCAACACCCAGCAGTGGGCCGTGCAGGTGCTCCGGTTTGTGCAGCACTCCGGCTACCAGCAGACCTGGACCCCGGCGCGCCGTGGCGCCGCCTCGTTCCTGGTGCAGTCGGGGACCCTCACCGGGTTGCACGACCTGCGGCGCGAGGCGGTGATCGAGCTCAACCCCGAGCTGACCGAGTCGTACAACGGCGCATACCCGTCGGGGTCCACCGACTTTGCCTACACGTCAACACCGAATGTGGGTGGGAATGTCCGGTGGCGGATCGTCCCCAACCTCACCTTCAACGCGACCGTCCGCCCGGACTTTTCCCAGGTGGAGGCCGACGCCGCCCAGGTCCCCGGCGACACGCGCTTTGCCCTCTTCTTTCCCGAACGCCGCCCGTTCTTCATTGACGGCATCGAGCAGTTTGACGCCCC
>JAEUJL010000185.1 GCA_016794835.1 Gemmatimonadota bacterium
GCATTCCATGCTCCGGCCATGGTACTGCTTGTCGGCGTGGCACTCCGCGCAGCCCACCGTGCGGTGGCCGCCCGAGAGCGGGAACAAGGTCTGCGAGTGATCGAAGGCCGCGCCCTTCCAGGTGGAGGTCTTGTGACACGAGGTGCAGTCACGCGAGAACGACGGCTCCAGGTGGGGTGGGGCGTTCGCCGTGCGGAAGGTGGCGAGGTGGCAGCTGGCACATTGGGCCTGGCCACGCACGAATTGCAGCTGGCCAGACCGCGTGGGCAGGTGGCACGACTCACAGGCCACGACGGCATGCGCCGCGCGCAACGGGAACCGCGTCAGCTGGTGCATGCGCGTCATCGCCCCACGGTCCGCGAACGAACGCGCCGTGTGGCACCGCGCGCAATCGGTTCCCAGCTCGCCCTTGTGGACGTCCCGATGGCACGACGCGCAGGTCTTCGCGGGGACCTTGAAGTCCAGCGTCTTGTGGCAACTCGCACATGGGGCGCTCGCGTGGGCCCCCGATAACGGGAAGCTCTTCTCGGCATGGACGAATCCACGTGCCACCTTCGCCGGCTTCCACGCGTTGGCGGTGTGGCAGGTTGCGCACGCACGGGTCAACCCGGCCCCGTGCGGGTTGTTCATGGATGGGCGCGCGGCGACCGCCGCGCGTGGGGCGTCCTGGCCCCCGAGCGTGAGCGGGAGCAGGAACAGCAGGAGGGTCACGAGGTGCCTAACCACGGCCGGTGCCCCCATGGCAGGATTCGCACCGACCGGGCAGCCCGCGCCACACCACGGGGCCACCCGCTGAGGTTGCCCGGTGGCAGGAGCCACAGGCCACCTTCTCGTGTGCCCCCTTGAGCGAGAACGACGCCTCGCGCTCATGGTCAAAGCGCGCCGGTGCAAACGACGCCACCACATGACACCCCTCGCACGCGCCGCGGTCGGCGCGATGCGCGAACTGCTCGCCGTGTGGCGTGGCGTGGCAGCTGGCACAGGTCGTCGGACGCCTGGTGGCGAACGGGAGTGGCGTGACCCCGCGCGAGGCGAGACGCAGCGTCGCGGTGGCCGCCGGCTTTCCGAAGTCCGCGTGACACGCGACGCACGCGACCGCACGATGTGCGCCCTCGAGGGCATAGCCCAGCGACGCGTGCTGCGCGACCGAGGTCGTGGCCGGACGCCAGCGTGCAGCGTCATGGCAGCTCGCGCACGTCGTGGTGGTGCCAGGGGCGTCGTATCGCCCCGCATGCGGGTCGACGTGACACGCCGCGCAGGTGACCTCGGGCACGCGCAACGTCGCGCGCGCCTTGCGCCCTGCTGGCGCTGCCAACGGCGGCAACCCGGGCCGCTGCGGGCCATGGCACGCGCTGCACGCCACCTGCCCATGCCTCCCATCGAGCTGCACCGCGAGGGCCGCATGTTCCTTCACGCCAAACCGGCTCGGGACAAACGCCGCGGTGGAGTGGCACGCCTCGCAGGTGCCGGGGGACGCCGTTCGCGCGAGGTCGCGTCCGTGGGCATCCTCATGGCAGCTGTTGCAGCTCGGCGTTCCCAGGGCGAGTCGCGCCGCCGGGCGCGGGCCACGTCGTGGCGCCGCGGTCGGGGCCTTCGCGGGGGTATGACATGCTGCGCACCGGGTCGTGGCATGGCGCCCATCCAACGGATAGGCGGTGCGGGCGTGTTGCGCCACCGTAAAGCTGCTCGGCGCAAACCCGGTCACCGTATGGCACGTGGCGCAGTCGCCCCGCGTGGTCGAGGCCTCGTGCGGGTCCTGATGGCAGGTGGCGCAGGTCGAGAAGCCTGGCTTCCTGGTGGCGAGGTTGGTGCCGTGGCACCCTTCGCACGAGACCGCGGCATGCCGCCCACGCAGGGGATAGTTGGTCACCTGGTGGTTGAATCCACCTCGATTGATCGCATCGAAGGCGCGCGTGACATGGCAGCTCGCACACTTCGCGCCAAGGGCGCCACGATGCGGGTCCGTGTGACAGGACGAACACTCCTTGAACGGCACCGGCTTGAACGCGCCGACGCGCGCGCCTTTGGCATTGCGGAAGACGGGAAGCCGAGCCGTCTCGTGGCACGCGGCACACTTCACCTCGGTGTGCGCCCCGGTCAGCGGGTAGTCGGAGCTGTCATGATCAAAGCCGGGGGCGGGGGCCCAACCGCCGGCGTCGTGGCACGATGCACAGCGCGGGCCGAGTGAGCCCCGATGGGCATCGTCCGGTTCGTGGCAGCTGGCGCAGGTCGTGGGCAGGCCGATCCAGCCCGCGGTGTTCTTGCGCGCCGAGAGTGATGCGACCGGTGCCGTGCGGTACTTCGGTGCGTGGCATGCGGTACACTTCGCGTCCCGGTGCTTTCCCTCGAGCGCCCATCCGGCCTTCTGGTGATCGAAGCGCGCCGACGATCCTCCCGGCCACTCGATCATCTCGAACGCGGCACCGGCATGGTCGGGATGGCATTGCGCGCAGGTCTTGCGCGAGGCGCGTGCCTCCCGTCCATGGTATCCGCGTCCCTCGCGCTCGAGTGCGCCAATGTCCTTGTGACACGACACGCACATCACCGACATCGGCTCGCGATTCAACCCGTGGCACTTCACGCAGTTGGACGCGCCCTCGAGCGACTGGTGTGGACGCGCCAGGGGCCCGGGGGAGATCTGCGCGGCGCCGCGCGCCGGACTCATCACCATGAGGAGTCCCACTGCTGCGGCCGCAAGCCACCGAAGGCGCCTGGCATGGGGCGTCATCCCGCCTTGGCCGGGGCGATCGGGACGTCCTTTGGCACGAGCCGCACCCCGATCTTCTCCAGGAAGGTGTAGGGCGCCTCGCCGCCAATCCGGACAATCACGTCGTCGTTGGG
>JAEUJL010000247.1 GCA_016794835.1 Gemmatimonadota bacterium
CGTGGTGGGGGCGGGTGGGGCGAGGTCACCCAGCCGGTGGGCTCGTACGCCGCGATCACCATGAAGGGCGGGGCGCGGTCTCACGCAAACCAGGGCCTGCCGGCAGGTCCCCCGCTGGGTAACACCAGTGTGCGGAATCGCTCTGCGGTCATCGGGGCCGGGATGTCGCGCGATGGATGGTCCGGCGGGCTGGCCTGGCGGCGCTACGGCTTTGAGTATGGGCTCCCGTACCGGGAGCTCCCCGCAGACGGCATCCGCCTGCGCGGGGCACGGGACGAGCTGCTGGCGCGGGTCGCGGTGCCGCGCCTCGGGCCGTTCACGCAGCTTCGTGTCGAGGGTGGTCACCAGCGGTATGCGCACGACGAGGTGGCGACCACCGGGGACGTGGCCACGACCCTTGGACTCGTCACCAGCCAGGTGCAGATGATTGGCGCGATGCGACCGTGGGGAGCATCCACCGGCGGTGCACTCGGCCTCACCTGGTCGAGCCGGGAGAATGGGGTGACCGGGGACCAGGCCCTGACCCCACCGAGTCGCGTGGATCAGGGAGGGGCTGTGGTGTTCCAGGAGCTGCGGGTCGCCGAGAAGTGGCGCCTGCCCGTGGCGCTTCGGCTCGAGCGCACGAATATCCGTTCGCTGCCCAGCGCGCGATTTGGTGACGCGGTCTCACGCCGGTTCGACGCGGTGTCGGCGTCGGGGGGCGCGGTCTTTTCGTTGTCGAAGCACGGTTCGCTGGCGGTGAGCGCCGCACATGCGGTGCGAGCACCGTCGGTCGAGGAGCTCTTCTCGCGAGCGGGCCACGCGGGGACGGGGGCCTACGAGATCGGGAACGCGGCCTTGTCACCGGAAGTCACGCGTGGCGTGGACCTGGTGTGGCGGGTGGAGCGCCCCGCGCTACGGGCGCAGGTCGCCGGGTACCACTCCGCGGTGCGAGGGTGGATCGGCATGTATCCCAGCGGCAGGGACACGGCGGTGGTCGTGGGTGACGTGGAGAAGCTGCTGCCGCTCCTGGTGGTGAGCCAGCGGCCGGCCCGGCTCACGGGCGTGGAGTTCGAGGTGGAGCGCGTGGTGCGTGAGCATCTCGTGGCCGGACTCGTCGGCGACGTGATGCGCGCACGCGATCATCAGGGGGGCGCGTTGCCCTTCATGCCAGCGGGCCGGCTGGGCGGCCATGCGCGCTACGACAACGGGCGCATCCAGCTTGGGGCGTCGGTGCGCCGGCAGGCGCGGCAGGGCGAGGTCCCGGACGGCGAGTACCAGGCGCCAGGGTTCACCCAGGTCGACGGGTTTGTCGGTGTCACCTGGTTCGCGGGCCCGGCCATGCACGGCGTGATGCTCCGCGTGGACAATGCCGGCAATCGCCTGACGCGGGATGCCACCAGCCGGGCGAAGGACTACGCACCGAATGCAGGCCGCAACCTGGCCCTGACCTATCGCCTTTCCTTCTGACCATGGAACTCGAGCTGATGGTGCTGCTGGCGCTGTGTATCGTGGGGCCGGCGACCTTTGCGGTCTTCGAGGTGGAGACCCCGGCATGGCGCAAGATCACCAAGTGGGGCATGGTGTGCGGGCTCACCCTGCTCCTCGCGCAACGCGTTGGCCATTGGGCGCTCCTGCTGCCGGGGCTGCTCGCCGCGGCAGGGCTCACGTTCCACATGATTTGGTGTCGCCGGCACGGGATTCACCCGCTGCGGGCCACCCCGCGGCGTCGCTACTACGCGTTGCGCGGGTGGCCCTGGGTGGAGTGACGCGGCGCTAGAACTCGATCTGCGCGCCGAGTTCGACGACCCGGTTCGGCGGGATGCTGAAGTACTGCGTGGCCGAGCGCGCGTTGCGCGACATGATGGCAAAAAGGCGCTTGCGCCACTTGACCATGCCCTCGTTGCTGGTCGCGATGAGCTGCTCGCGGCCGAGGTAGTAGGTCGTGTCCATCTTCTTCGTCCGGATCCCGGCCTCCGAGAGGCGGGCCCGAATGTCCTCGACATTCGGCTGCTCCATGAAGCCGTAGAGCGCGCGCACCCGGTGGACGCCCTCGGAGAGGGACTCGAGACGGATCCGGTCGGTGCTCGGGACCTCGGGCACCTCGCGCGAGACGATGGACAGCAGGATGACCTGCTGGTGCAGCACCTTGTTGTGCTTGAGGTGGTGCAGGAGGACGACGGGGGTGCCCTCGGACTCCGAGGTCATGAAGATCGCCGTGCCAGGGACGCGCACGACCTTGCTCGTCTTGAGGCTCTGGACGAAATCCTCGATCGGCAGCGAGTTGCGCGTCATGAACTGCCGCAACAGCTCCCGCCCGCGCTTCCAGGTGGTCATGAGGGCGAACACTGCGGTGGCGATCGCGAGGGGGACCCACCCGCCGGTCGGCACCTTGAGCAGGTTCGCGGCGAAGAAGGTCACGTCGAGGATCATGAACCCCGACAGGAAGGCCAGGCACTTTCCGCGACTCCAGCCGAAGCGCTCGCGCGCGACCGAGACAAACAGCAGGTTGGTGATCACCATCGTGCCCGTCACGGCCACGCCATACATCTGGCCGAGCTCCTCCACACTCCCCGCCATGACCACGAGGGCCAGCGTCCCGATCGCGAGCGCGATGTTGATCTCGGGAATGTAGATCTGCCCCGCTTCTTCCTTTGAGGTGTGGACGATGGTGACGCGCGGCGAGTATCCCAGCTGGACGGCTTGCTGGGTCAGCGAGAACGCGCCGGAGATCAGCGCCTGGGAGGCCACGATGGCCGCCAGCGTGGCGATGACGATCTGCGGCACCAGCCACCACGACGGCACGAGCAGGTAGAACGGGTTTTCGGCCGCCGCCGGGTTGGCCAGGATGAGGGCGCCCTGCCCGAAATAGTTAAGCAGCAGCGCGGGAAGGACGAGGGCGATCCACGCGAGCCGGATTGGCTTGCGCCCGAAGTGTCCCATGTCGGCGTAGAGGGCCTCGCCGCCGGTGACCACGAGCACGACGGCCCCGAGGACCACGAAGGACTTCACGGGGTCATTCGTGAAGAACTGGACTGCGTACAGGGGATTGATCGCGGCAAAGATCTCCGGGTGCATCAGGATGCCGCGGATGCCGAGGACCGCGATGCTGGAGAACCAGGCGAGCATGATCCAGCCGAACAACCCGCCAATGCGCGCGGTGCCGTGATACTGGAAGTAGAACAACGTGGCAATGATGACGAAGGTCACCGGCACCACGAGGTGTTCGAAGGCGGGGTTGAGGACCTTGAGCCCTTCCATGGCCCCGACGACGGAGATGGCCGGCGTGATGATGCCGTCGCCGTACAGGAAGGCGCCGCCAAAGAGTCCCAGCATGATGAGCGCGGTTCGACCACCGCGCCCGGACTTGCGCTCGCTGCGCAGGATGAGGGCGAGCAGCGCATACACACCGCCTTCGCCCTTGTTGTCTGCACGCAGGATGAAGCCCACGTACTTCACCGAGACGATCAGGACGAGGGACCAGACGATCAGCGAGAGGAGGCCGTACACACGTCCCGGGTCCGCGGCCAGGCCATAGACGGGCTTGAAGGCGTCCTGGACGGCATACAAGGGGCTCGTGCCGATGTCGCCATACACGACCCCGAGCGCGGTGAAGGCCAGGAGGGCGAGGCGCTTGCCGTGCGGGTCGGCCTCGGCGTGCGGACGCAGCGGCGCCGCGGGCACTTCGGCGGTCATGGCCGCGGTCGTCAGCGCCGCGGCGAGTGGATTGTCGCCCCCGGAGTTCTCTGCAGGGGCGTTTGGGTGGTTCATATGTGAACGCCGGACCGGCCAAGGGGCTCGGCTGGCGCATCGGGCTGGGGTTGTTCCGTGAGGGAACCCACGAAAACGGGCCACGGCAATCGCACCGTGGCCCGCCTCGAATTTATGGTGTCGTCCCGCTCCGTCCAGCGACGACCGTCACGGAGTCTCCCCGGGCGCGCCTGGGGCCGGGTTCGGCCGCTTCAGGATCTCCTCGATCTCGCG
>JAEUJL010000216.1 GCA_016794835.1 Gemmatimonadota bacterium
TCGCCGCGGTGCGAGAGGTCGAGGACGCCACCGGCGAACGGCACGACGCGGAACGGGACGCCGAGGTCGGCGCGCGCGATGCGCACGGCGTCCTGCAGCTCCAGCTCGTCGCGCACGGACGGTTGCACGCGACGGCACGCCGCGAAGATGGCCGGCGTGAACGACCAGAGGTTCATGCTCACGAGGGCGTGGGGAGCAAGGCGCTGGTAGGTCGCCTCGTCGGGCTTTTCGATGATCTCCACCAGGTGCGGGAGCCCGACGGCACTGGGCCCCGGGTCAAGCCCGGGGCGCCCTGATGGGACGTGTCCCGGCGAAGGCCGGGACCCAGCGTCGTTCTCCCCCACGGTCACCAGGGCAAACGCCCGCACCCGCTCCGCCGGGATGTTGCTGTCACGCACGAGGGCGGCCGCGTCGAATCCCACGAGGCCGGCGCCGCCAACGGCCGCCAGCTGGCGATAGGCCTCGACCGGGTAGTAGTTGTCGGCGTTCAGCGCGAGAAAGGTGTCGCTGCCGGCAAAGGCCTCTGCCGCCGCGATCGCGTCAGCCGTGCCCCTGGGCTCCGTCTGTACGGCGAAGTGCACTCGCACGCGCGTCAGCCCCTGGGCGTAGTGATCGCGAATCGCCTGGTGCTCGGGTCCGATGATGAGGCACACGTCGGTGATCCCGGCGTCGGCGAGCGCGCTGATGACGTAATCGAGGAAGGGACGATCAATCGGGATCATCGCCTTCATCCCGGCGTCTGCCGCGCGCGCCTGGGCCGCGTCGAGTGAGGCGGCCGCATCGGCGCGGCGCATGCGGCTGCCGAGCCCACGGGCCATGATGACGGCCTTGTGGGTCGGGGTCATGGGGACGACGTCAACGGCATGGCCCGAAGATAGTGCCAGAGTCCCTCGACCTCGCGGGGCGTGAGGCGGCGGAAGCGTCGACGCGCGGTGGTGCCCATCAAGCCGATGTCGCGGCCGTCACGCGCGCGTCCGTCGAGCAGCAGCGCGGTGAACTGCGGCAGGGTGTATCCGAGGGCCTGCACGAGGGCCGGCGCGTTGTCCTGCCCGCGCAGCGTGATCCCGTGGCACTCGGTGCAGATGGTGGACGCCCGATAGCGGCCCAGCCCCACGAGGGAGGTGTCGCCACTGGCGCCGATGCGCGGGGCCGCGTGGTCCATCGTCCCCGCGTCCGTGGGCACTTCGTCGCGCAGCAACGCGACCTTGGTGAGGATGCGGAGTTCGGTGGGCGGCCAGGTATCCCCGCGTACGGGGGCCGCACGAAGGTGCGCGATGAGGCGGCCGAGATCGGTGTCGGACAAGTGATAAAAACCGCCAGACGGCATGGCGAAGGCGGCCGTCCCATTGCGCTTCACGCCATGGCGGATCAACCGCGCCAACTCCGGGTCGCTGTAGGCGCGGATCGCCTGGGTGACGTTGGGTGCGACGAGGCGCATCACCCGTGGTTCCTCGACGAACACCTTGCCCTGCAGCGAGTCGGCGTGGCACCCGTGACAGCCGTGGAGCCAGGCGAGCCGCTCGCCCTCGGCGCGTGAGGCGTCATCGGTGGGAATGTCCACCGGTTCCAGCGGGACGTCGTAAGTCGTCGCGGCACGCGCGAGGGCGCGCTGGTCCAGCATCCACCACGTCGTGGCCCCGGCGCCGGCGAGCAGCGCGAGGCCAAGGGCGAGTCCAAGGAGGTAGGGTCGCATCTGTCGCGGTGGGCGGGACTACGGTGCGATCGACACCAGGCCAGGGCGCTTCACGCGCTGACGCGGGGCGTCGTCATCGGCCCGAAGGTCCATCCCGGGCACCACCTTCCCACACCGCTGGCAGGAGATGGTGCCCGGCACGGTCTCAGGACGCGTCCCCGCTGCGCCAGATGCGCGGGAGGATCTGCATCAGGCCGATCGTGCTCACGGCAAAGACCCCCGCCCACATCAGCGCTTGCGACGTGCGTCCGTACAGGAACGAGCCGGCGCCAAAGAGCGCCGCATACACAAAGAGGCAGCCGAGGATCCACGCGGCAAACGACATCGGCAGCGAATCGTTGGAGGCGGGCAGGCCGGTCGCCTGGCGGACCCCCGCCCATCCCGGTCCGGCCGGCCGGACGAGCCGGTAGAACGACTCGAGGGTGGCGCGGTCGTTCTGGGGGCCGAGGAAGGAGACGGCGATCCACACGACACTGGTGATGGCGACCCCGATGATCAGCGAGATGTGCGAGGGCACGCTCACCCCCATCTTGCCGGCGATGAAGAAGCCGACGGCCACCAGGAAGCTCGTGGCCATGGCCGCCACCTCGCTCCACGCCGTCACACGCCACCAGAACCAGCGGAGCAGGTAGAGGAGGCCGGTGCCCGCGCCCACCGACATCAGGAGGTTGAAGCTGTCCTGCGCCGTGTCGAGGATGAAGGTGATCCCGGCGGCTGCCACCATGAGCAGGGCGGCCGTCAGGCGCCCGACCATGACGTAGTGCTTCTCCTCGGCATCCGGGCGGACAAATCGCCGGTAGAAGTCGTGCACCAGGTACGAGCCGCCCCAGTTGAGGTGCGTGACGATGGTGGAGACGTACGCGGCCAGCAGGCCGGCCACCATCAGGCCCAGCAGGCCGGCGGGAAGGAATCGCAGCATCGCCGGGTACGCCATGTCGTTGCCCAGCAGGGCGGGGTCTACATGCGGAAAGGTGGTGGCAATGTCGCTGACCTGCGGATACACGAGGATCGAGCAGAGCGCGACGATGATCCACGGCCAGGGGCGCAGCGCGTAATGCGCAAAGTTGAAGAGCAAGGTGCCGGCGAGGGCGTCGTTCTCGCTCTTGGAGGCGAGCATGCGCTGGGCGATGTAGCTCCCGCCCCCGGGCTCGGCGCCGGGATACCAGACCGACCACCACTGGACCGTCAGCGGGATGATCAGGACCGAGAGGGTCATCCCCCAGTCGCCAAAGTCGGGGACCAGCGCGAGGGTCGCCGGATCCACCTTGCTGATGAGCCCGGCCAGTCCCCCAACTTGCGGCTGCTGCAAGGCGTAGTAGGCCGCGGCAAACGACCCGGTCATCGCGATGCCGAACTGGATGAAGTCAACGACCAGCACCCCCCACAGTCCTGACGTCGCGGCGAACAGCACGTTGATCACCGCACAGGCGAGCAGCGTCTCCCACATCGGCCAGCCAAACAGCACGTTGGCGATCTTGGCGGCGGCGAGGTTCACGCTCGCCATGATCATGCAATTGAAGAAGAGGCCGAGGTAGATCGCGCGGAAGCCACGCACGAACGAGGCCGCTTTTCCGGAGTAACGAATTTCATAAAACTCGAGGTCGGTCAGGACCTTCGACCGTCGCCAGAGGCGGGCGTAGAAGAAGACCGTCATCATCCCGGTGAGCAGGAACGACCACCAGGCCCAGTTGTTGGCGACCCCCTTCGTACGGACGAGGTCGGTGACGAGGTTGGGTGTGTCGGTCGAGAAGGTCGTCGCCACCATCGACACGCCCACGAGCCACCAGGGCGCGGCCTGTCCCGAGGTGAAGAACTCCTTGGTGCTCGATCCGCCGCGCCGGGTGAAGAGGAGGGCCGGGAGGAACGCCACCAGGATCGAGACGACGATGACGGTCCAGTCGAGGGGAGTGAGGGTCATTGCGGGGACGGCGGGAGACAAGGGCAGACGGCAGACGCGAGCGAAGTAAGCGCCCCGGACGTGATCCGGGGCCCAGTGTCCTTCAGACGGCAGACGGCAGACAAGTCTGCGCGCCCGCGCGCGGGCGGGACGTTAACCCTCGCGGGTGCATCCCGCACGAGGGTCCGTGAGACTGGCCCGGGGCGCCGCACTCCTGCCAACTTCCGCCGATGCGCCGACTCCTCCTCCTTTTCGCCCTGGCCGCCCCGACCGCCGGCGCCCAACTGGGCTCACTGCTCCCGGTGCCGTCGAGCGTGACCCCCGGGACTGGCCGGCTGGTGCTCGACACCGCGTTCCGCGTGGCCATCACGCGCTTCAGTGATGACCGGCTCCGTCGCGGGGTGGAGCGGGCGATCCTCCGCCTCGAGGAGCGCACGGCCCTCGAGGTCGCACGTACCGTCGCGGCGCCCACGGCGTCGGTGCCACTGCGGGTCGTGGTGGAGCGGGCCGGCGACCGCGTCCAGTCGATCGACGAGGACGAGAGTTACACGCTGGAGGTCTCGCCGACCGGTGCGACGCTCGCGGCTCCCACGGTCGTCGGCGCGCTGCGGGGGCTGGAGACGGTGCTGCAGCTCATCACGAGCGATGCGGCGACCCACTACCTGCCGGCGGTCAGCATTCGCGACACCCCGCGCTTTCGCTGGCGCGGCCTGCTGGTCGACGTCGGGCGCCACTTCATGCCGGTCGAGCAGGTCAAGAAGACGCTGGACGGGATGGCCATGGTCAAGCTCAACGTGCTCCACTGGCACTTGAGCGAGGACCAGGGCTTTCGCGTGGAGAGCAAGCGCTTTCCGAAGCTGCACCAACTCGGGAGTGACGGCGAGTACTACACGCAGGAGCAGCTGCGCAACGTGGTCGCCTATGCGCGCGATCGGGGGATTCGCGTGGTGCCGGAGTTCGACATGCCGGGGCACTCGACCGCGTGGTTCGTGGGATATCCCCAGTACGCCTCACGCGCCGGGCCGATCAGCATCCGCCGGGCGTGGGGGGGCGCCGACGCCATCTTCGACCCCACGAAGGAGGCCACCTACACCTTCATCAGCCAGTTCATCGGCGAGATGGTGCGCATCTTCCCCGACGCCTACTGGCACATTGGCGGCGACGAGGTCGAGGACAAGCACTGGAACCGCAACCCGCGCATCGTCCGCTGGCGCCGCGCCCGGGGGATGCGCACCAACGAGGAACTGCAGGCGCACTTCAACCAGCGCCTGATGCGCATCCTGCGCGCCTACAACAAGCACATGGTCGGGTGGGACGAGATCCTCCACCCCAAGGTGCCGTCCAACACGGTGATCCAGTCCTGGCGCGGGACGAACTACCTGCGCGATGCCGCCAAGCGGGGCTTCACCGGGATCCTCTCCGCACCCTACTACCTCGACCACATCAAGCCGGCCACCGATTTCTACCTCGCCGATCCCATCCCGACCACCACGGACCTCACCCCCGACGAGCAGCGCCGGGTCCTCGGCGGCGAGGCCTGCATGTGGTCCGAGTTCGTGTCGTACGAAACCACCGACTCGCGCCTCTGGCCGCGACTGGGCGCCGTCGCCGAGCGGCTCTGGTCGCCGCAGTCGGTCACGGATGTCCCGGACATGTACCGCCGCCTCGACATCCTGGCCGGTCGGCTGGAGGCGCGGGGGTTTCGCGTGCAGTCGCACAGCGCCCGCATGCTGCGCAAGCTGTTCCCCAGCGGCGACCTCGCGCCACTGGAGTCACTCCTCACCGTCGCGCAGCCCCCGCACTTCGGCCAATCCCTCAACGGCAAGCAGACCACGCAGCTCCACCCGCTCACCCGGATCGTCGACGCGGCCCGCCCCGATCCCCCAGCACGCTGGATGACCGAGCGCCTGGTGCGGCAGTTCGTGGTGAACACCAGCGATCCCATCCCGCACGACTCGCTCACCGTCCTCATGCGCCGCTGGCAGGCGCTGGTCCCGGTGATACGGGAACTCGCGGGAGCCACACCGGCCATTGGCGAAGCGGTGCCTGTCGCCGAGGCCCTGGAGCGCACGTCAACGATCGGCCTGGAAGCGATGGCATTCGTGCGGAATGGCACCAGGCCGGATTCCGCCTGGCTCGCGAACGCGACCGCGGACCTCAAGCGTTACGAGCAGCCGCAGGGCCTGCTGCGGGTCTCGGTGGTCCCGGAAATCCGCAAGTTGGTGGGGCTCCTCCAGGGGGTCGTCCAGTGAAGACGGCCGCGCCCGCGACTCAGCGCTTCAACGGATAGACCACCACCGTCTCGACATCATCCTCGTCGAGTTCGATCCCGGCCACGTAGTCGCGTCCCGCGTCGAGCAGGGAAAACCGCGCGGGAAGGACCACATCGGCGATCCAGCGTCCATCGGGCCCCAACACCGACCAGGTGGTGGGTCGCGGCGGGATGACCGTGCCGCGTCGCCCGGGGACGAAGCTCTCGAGGACGACAAACTCACCCACCCACAGCTCGCCGGTGGGGGAAGGCACAAAGCGGCCAAAGGCGGAACGCTCCTCGGCGAACTGCAACATCCTTATCGACGCCTGCACACGCTCCACAGGCTGTGAACGGTTGGCCGCGAGGTAGCCGCGCCGGAATTCCTCCTTGTCCGCCTCGGTGACCGCCCCGGCGTCCACCTCGCGGCGCGTGCGCGAGAGCAGGCGGCCGCGTCGGTCAAAGCAGCGCACCTCCCAGCGGATCGCGTAGCCGCTACACACGCGCTCCCCCATCACAGCGGCGCGGGACACGGCCCCCAGGAAGAGGCCGACCGAGGTCCCGCCGCGGCGCACGCGCTCGAAGACCGGGATGGTGGTGAACCTGGTGACCGTCGTCCCGCCGGCCGGCACGAGGCCTAACGAGGCGGTGGCCGTCGAGCGCTCCGACGTGGTGTCCGTGAGCGGGTCCACCCCCTGCACCACCCCGGTCCCGTCCGAGAGGATCCCGTGCCACGAGTTCACCCCGCGGCCGGGGAAGACCGGCCTGGGCCAGGTGCGCAGCAGGGTCGCGTCGGGCGTGTAGATCTGCAGCCGGGACTGCCGGTCGTGGACCACGAGCGTGTCGTGGCTCCGCAGCATGAACAGGATCCCGTCGAACTCGCCGGGCCCCAACCCCTTCCGGCCGATGGACCGAAGGAACGATCCGTC
>JAEUJL010000217.1 GCA_016794835.1 Gemmatimonadota bacterium
GACTCGACCCAGGCCACCTCTCCGCGGACCATGGTAATCGCCCAGTCCATGAGGTCGCCCATGTGGGCGAGGATCTCCGCGGGTTGTCGCACACCGGCGCCGGCGTCGAAGGCACCGAACCCCGCGGGCACATCGCGCAGCACCTTGTTGGCGCGGTAGGCCACCGTGGCGACGGCGTGCCGCAGCAGTGTCGTGGCGTCGAGGGGCATGGGATTGGCGATTGGGGACCGCGCAGTCTTGATGCGATTGCGTGAACGCGCAAGGCTGCTTGATTGATGCCGATCATGCCCCGCGCCCCCTCCCCGCCGTCGCGCTGTCCCTGGTGCGGCACCGATCCCCTGTACGTCGCGTATCACGACGCCGAGTGGGGCCGTCCCGTCGCCGACGATCGTCGCCTGTTCGAGAAGCTCTGCCTGGAGGGGTTCCAGGCGGGGTTGAGCTGGATCACCATCCTGCGAAAGCGTGAACACTTTCGCGCGGCGTTCGACGACTTCGACTTCGAGGTCGTGGCGCGCTACACCCCACGCAAGGTCGAACGCCTGCTGGCGGACGCGGGGATCGTGCGGCATCGGGGCAAGATCGAGAGCACCATCAACAATGCCCAACGTGCGTGCGACCTCGTCGACGAACGCGGTTCCCTGGCGGGGCTGCTGTGGTCGTTCGAGCCCGCGCCGCATGCGCGCCCGAAGACACTCACCTGGGAGGTCCTGCGCACGATGGGGACGACCCCGGAGTCCACCGCGCTGTCCAAGGAGCTCAAGCGCCGCGGGTGGTGCTTTGTCGGCCCGACCACGATGTATGCCGCGATGCAGGCCATGGGGATGGTGAACGACCACATCGAAACCTGCGACACCCGCGCCGTCGTAGAGAGATTGCGTCGTTCCTTTCGCCGGCCCGGATGACATGACCCTCCTGCTCCGCTTGGGCATCAACGCCGCCGCCCTCTACGCGGCCACGCGCTTTGTGCGCGGCATCTCCTACGAGGGAGAGGCGCTCGGGCTGGTCGGCGTCGCCCTGGTGTTCGCCGTCGTCAACACCTTCATCAAGCCGGTTGTCAAGTTCTTCTCGTTCCCGGTGATCTTCCTGACGCTGGGGCTGTTCACCCTGGTCGTGAATGGCTTGATGCTGATGCTGACCGCGCACTGGTCCCGCGGGCTCGGGTTTGCCTTCACCGTGCAGGGCCTCGGTCCTGCCTGGCGCGGCGCCCTGGTCGTATCCATCGTGAGCTACGTACTCGGGTGGCTCCTCGTCGAGGACGAGAAAGAGCGCAAGCGCCGCAAGGACTGACGCCGCGGGACGTCCGCGCCGCTACTCGGCGAATCTCGGATCCACCCGCACCAGGTCCGCCAGCGCCGCGCGCGAATCCACGCCGAGCTTCTTGAAGATGTTCGCGAGGTGCGTGCTGACCGTGCGCGCGGAGATGTCGAGCCGCTGGCCGATCTCCTTGTTCGTCAAGTGTTCAGCTACGCAGCGGGCAATGTCGAGCTCCCGGCCCGTGAGCGCCCCCGCCCCTTCGCTCACCGAGCGCGGGGGGAGTCGCACGCCCAATGACCGCAACGCACTCCGGGTGCCGCGCAACTCGGCTTCCGCCCCCGTGCGCAGGAAGACGTCGTGGGCATGGCGCAGCACGCGCACCGCTTCGTCCACGCGTCCGTCCGCCGCCAGGACCTGTGCGGCATTCCGGCGCGCGCGCGCCGCGTGGAAGACGAAGGGTACAGCCTCTAGCTGCTCGGCGGCGGCCAGCAACTGCTCCGCGGCATCCGCGCGACCATCGCGCAGGCGGGCGACCAGCGCGTCGATCGTGGTGGCCCAGGCGAGCGCCAGCCGGTGCTGGAGCGGCTCGCCATCGCGGCGCAGGCGCGCCCCCACCTCCAGGGCGCGATCGTAGTCCTGCTGCCACAGGGCCGCCTCGGCGATCAGCGGCAGGAGGCGATGAATGCCCCAGGCCACGAGGCCGAATCGGTCGGCGAGCGCGAGTCCACCTTCCCCGTAGTGCCGCACCCCCTCCCAGTCACCGGCGGCCAAGCGCAGCGCGGCACGGCCCGTGTGGGCGAGCACGACGTTCTGCACGGCCGCCGCGGGGACGGCACCAGCCAAACCGGCGCCGCTCAACTCCCAGGCCTCGTCGATCATCGCCGTTGCCGCCTCGCGCTCTTCCTGCGCCAGCAGGACCAGGCCGTTC
>JAEUJL010000890.1 GCA_016794835.1 Gemmatimonadota bacterium
CCGGGGCTCGCCGGTGCCGGTCCACCAAGGGCCCGGAGCCACGGCACGTTGCGGTCGTTGGTCAGCACCAGGTCGCGGACCTCGGCGAGCGGGGTGATCCGATCGCGCCGGATGAACTCGACGTGCCGCAGCGTGCCGCCGCGGTTGAACAGGCGCACGTTGACCAGTCCGGCGTCGACCTGGTCCGGGGCTTCACACCCCGTATCGGTCGACTCGATCACCATCTCGGACCCGGGGATCGGACCTGCGCGGAGCGGTCGCACGCGACGCGCCTGCGCCGTGAGCATGAGCGGCGCGAGCATCCCGACGGCGAGCAGCGCCCGACGGGCGCTGAGGGCGATCCAATGCAGATCCACCCGGCCAACTTGCCGCCGCTTGGGGGATCGGGGAATACGGGGGAAGATGACAGTTCGATGAAGGGCCAGCGCCGGGCCGGCCCTCCGCTCAGTTCAAGGCGCCGGCGAGGGCCGCAAAGCCGCGACGCTTGACCTGGTCCGCCGCCTCGCGGCGTGTGGAGGCCAGCGACCGGATCCCGGCGGTCTCGAGCGCGGGCGCGCACTCGGCGACCAGCCAGGCCGCCCCCCACGGGTCCAGTTCCTCGGCGCGTCGACGGGCGCGAAGGAAGAGGTCAAAGGCCGCCCCCGATTGCCCGCCCGCGAGCGCCACCTGGACCGCGAAGGCATCCACGAGTTCACGGCCGGGGAACCACCAGTCGGGGCGGGCGTCGGCGATCAACGCACTCGTGCGTTGCCACCGCTCCTGGCCTTCCTCGCTCGCCGCGCCCCCGTTGGACAAGGCGCTTCCGGCGAGCGCGGCCATTTCCACCCAGGCCAGGTCGATCTCTTTCGCGCGCCGGGCCGCGGCGGCGAACTGGCGATGCGCCTCCTCGCGCGCCCCCTGGTCCCGCAACAGGCGGGCCCCCTGCAGCACCGTCACCACGCGACCCGGTTCGTCCTCGAGGGTCGTGAAGAGCCGCTCGGCGTCCCCCAGCCACTGGCGCGACTCCAGCGCTGCGCCCTGGCGCCCGCGCAGGATACCTAACGATTGGGAGATAGCGGCCGTGAGCGCCGTGTCATGGGCGTCTCGGGCGAGTTCCAGGGCCCGGGTGAGCAGGGCGTCCGCCTCGGCGCTGACGGCGTCGCGCGAGAGCGCGGTGCCAAGCGTCAGGGCGCCAAGGGCGCGCAGCCCGGTGTCCCCCGCGCGCTCGCCCTTGGCCACCGCGTCACGCAGGCGGGTGAGCCCGGCGCCAGGACGCTCGGCGTACTCGGCCTCCCCATGCCGCAAGGCAGCGGCGGCCAGCATCGCGTCCCGTCCTTCAGCGGCGTCGGCGGCGCGACGGGCGAGGGACATGGCCTCGGGCCACGCGGCGCGGACCAGGGCGGCATCGGCACCGGCGAGCGCGGTGGCGGCCACGGTCTCCGGGGCCAATCGGGCGGCATCGTCGATCAGGGTGCGGAACCCTTCGGCGACGCGTGCGGACCCCCGGCCACGCCGCCACTGCACCCATTCGCGCGCCACGCGGCCGCGAATGGTCACCGCGGTGGTGGGTTGACGGTCGAGCCACTCCAGGGCGAGGTCACAGAGCGACGACGCCAGGCCATACTGCCCTGCGGCGATGGC
>JAEUJL010000893.1 GCA_016794835.1 Gemmatimonadota bacterium
CACGGTCGGCGCGCAGGCGCAGCACGACGCGCTCTGGTTCGACGGGGAAGGGGTCCCGCTCACCGCGCCGGGGCCCACCTGGCGGTCCTCGCGCCCCGCGGTGGCCAGCGTGGATCCCCGTGGCCGCATCCAGGCCGTGGCCCCGGGTGAGGCGATCATCGAGGCAACGCACGACGCCGCGAGGGCCCTGACGGTCGTCCGGGTCGTGTCCGACGCCGACACGGGCGCGGTGGTCGACGTGGCTCCCGCGGTGCGCCACCAGGTGATCAACGGGTGGGAGGCCGTGGCCGGCATCGGGGAGGCCGACTGCCATCCCGATGCGGTGGCCCGGTATCGAGACGAGGTCCTGCGGCGTGCGGTGGACGAGCTGGGCATCACGCGCCTGCGCATCGCGCTGCGTTCAGGAACGGAGTCGCGACATGATCCCTGGCCGGACTACCGTGCCGGGCGGATGCGGTATGCCGAGTGGCGTGCGACCTGGATGGTGGCGACCAATGACAATGCCGACCCGATGGTTGCCGATCCCGCGGGTTTCCAGTGGGGGTGGTTCGATACCCAGGTGGAAACGATGGTGCTGCCCATGCGGGCGCACCTGGCGCGTCGTGGCGAGCGCCTGTACGTGAACCTCAACTACGTCGACTTCTTCCTCACGCGGGGCGTGAAGCCGTTCGCGCAGATGCGCGAGGCGGAGGAGTACGCGGAACTGGTCCTCGTGACCTTCCAGCACATGCAGGAGCGCTTTGGGTTTGTGCCGGATGCGGTCGAGCTCAACCTCGAGCCGGAGAATGCGGCGTACACCGGGGCGGACATGGGCCGTGCGCTCGTGGCCACGCAGCGCCGCCTGGCCGCGGCCGGGTTCCATCCGGAGTTCATCGGGCCGTCCACGACGCGCGCGGCGAATGCGCTCCCGTGGCACGATGCGATGCTGGCCATCCCCGGGGCCCGCGGGCTCCTCGATGAATTGTCGTACCACACCTACACCGGCGTCTCGACCCCCACGCGCCAGGCGATCCGCATCCGGGCGCTGCGGGACTCCCTGCGCGTGAGCATGCTGGAGCACATCGGTGCGGGCTTCGATGGTCTCTACCAGGACCTCACCGTCGCCCACGTGTCCGCGTGGGAACAGTTCACCCTGGCGTATTGCGGGATGCGAAGCCAACCCGGCAATGGCGGCGTCTACTACCAGGTGGACCAGTCCAATCCCCAGGAGCCGCGGGTGAACATCACCTATGAGGCGCGGCTCCTGCGCCAGGTCTTCGCGTGGGTGCGGCCGGGGGCGGTGCGGATCGGTGCGGTCTCACAGGACACCGGGGTGCGGGTCCTCGCGTTTGTCGACACGGCCGGTCGTGAGACCGTGGTGTTGCGCGCGCGACAGCCGCGTGAGGTGCGCGTCCGGGGCCTGTCACCGGGCCGGTACGTGGCCAACTACAGCGAGCGCACGGGGCGGGTGGCCGTGGATGCCGAGCCGATGATCGTCGGCGCGGATGGCGAAGGGCGCGTCCGGCTTCCCGGGGATGTCGCCCTCACCGTGCAGCGGCGCGAGGTGGTGCCGTGACGTCCCTGGCGGCAGCCTGGCGTTGGGGGATCCTGCTCGTCCTGGGCCAGGCGGCTGCGCTGGTCCTCGCCGAGGCGGGGCCGCGGGTGTCGTACCAGCACCTGCGGGCCCCTGCTTCAGCCATCGGGTGGGCGGCGCTTGCCCTGCTGGTGCTGCAGGCGGTGATCGTTGGCCGGGCGCTCGCGCCGCGCGTGGGAATCATTCGCGCGTGGGTTCGCGACCAGGTGCCGGTTGCCGCGCGTTGGGTGCTCGTCGCGGCCTTCATCGCAACGAGTGCCGTCGCGTCGAAGGAGCCGGTCATGTGGGCGGCCGAACTCCTGGCCACCACGGCCCTCCAGGCCGTGGCGCTGGGGAACATCATCCTGCTGGGCTTCTCCTGGCCGGCCGGGAAACATCGTGCGGTGTCCGCT
>JAEUJL010000233.1 GCA_016794835.1 Gemmatimonadota bacterium
GCGTCACGCCACGCGTGCGGCCCGCGGTGCGCGCTTGACCTTGCCCGCGGCGAGACAGCGCGTGCACACCTTGACCTTGATGATCTTGCCAGCGGACTCGACCCGCACGACCTGGAGGTTGGGCTTCCAGGTGCGACGGACCTTGTTGTTGGCATGCGAGACGTTGTTGCCGTACGTCACGCCCTTGCCGCAGGAGTAGCAGCGGCTGCGATTGATCTGCATGGGTTACCCTTCCACGAGCTCGATCCGCGCCATCTCTGCCCCGTCACCCTTGCGGTGCCCGGTCTTGAGGATGCGCGTGTAGCCGCCGTTGCGCTTGAGGTACTTCGGGCCAATCTCCTGGAAGAGCTTGTCCGCGGTCTCGCGCTTGTGAATGTGACGCCCCGCCAGGCGACGATCGTGCAACGTGCCGGACTTGGCCTTGGTGATGAGCTTCTCGACAAACGGGCGCAGTTCCTTGGCTTTCGCCTCGGTGGTCTCGATCGCGCCGTGTTCAATCAGCGACGAGGCGAGGCCGCGCATCAGGGCAGTCTTCTGCTCTGAGGTGCGTCGGAGGGCTCGCCCGGCTTTGCGGTGACGCATGGTTTAGGACTCCTCTTCGTCGTCAGGGGCGTTGGCAGCCGCGTGACTCGGGGCGGTCCCCCAGTCGATGATTCGCACGCCGTCCCCGCCTTCTTCGTAGCGCATGCCGAAATTCAGTCCTTCCTTCTCGAGGAGGTCGGCGATCTCCTGGAGCGACTTCTTGCCGAAGTTCTTGACCTGCAGGATCTGGTTCTCGGTCTGCCGCACCAGGTCACCCAGGCTGCGGATGCTCGAGTTCTTGAGCGAGTTGACCGAGCGGACCGACAACTCGAGTTCGTCGATCGGCTGCTTGAAGAGCGCGGCCAGCCGTGCGCCGTCGCTGCCGGCATCGCCGCCGCCGAGCGACAGTGGCGCCGAGGTGTGGCTGCCGAACGAGACGAAGTACTGGAAGTGCGACTGCGCGAGGGCGGCGGCGTACGAGACGGCCTCCTCGGGCGAAATGGTGCCGTTGGTCTCGACCGTCAGGGTGAGGCGATCGTAGTCGGTGCGCTGCCCGACGCGGGTTTCCGCGACGGTGAAGTTGGCGCGACGGACCGGGTTGTAGATCGAGTCGATGCGGACCAGGTCGATGGGAAGCCCGCGGTCGACCGCGTGACCATCCGACTCGACGTATCCACGGCCCTTGCGGACATACAGCTCAATGCTGATGTCGCGGCGATCCTGGAGGGTGAGGATGTGGTGCGAGGCATTCACGACGCGAATGCCGCCCGTCTCATGGGCATCACCCGCCGTGACCGCGCCGGCGGTCGACTTCGAGATGCGGAGCACCCCTTCCTCGACGTCGTCGGCCATCGCCAGGACGAGCGTCTTGAGGTTGGCGATGATTTGGTGCACGTCCTCGACGACACCCTGGATGGTCTGGTGCTCGTGCACCACGCCATCGATGCGGAAACCCCAGACCGCGGCCCCACGGAGGGACGAGAGCAGCATCCGGCGCATCGCGTTCCCGAGGGTGTGCCCGTACCCCCGCTCCAGCGGCTGCAGGATGAACTCCGCCATGTTCGGGTTGTCGTCGCGCCGATGCACCTCGACGAGGTGCGGCCGGACGAGCCCCTTGATATCGATCGCTTGAGCCATGTTGGTGTGTTTCCTCGGATGGTCTCGCCGGCGGTTGCCGACGACGCCTCACCTCGCCCCTGACGCGCGGTGAGTTCGTATGGGAGTCAGGGTCCCGACCTTCACGCGGTCGGGCCGGGCGATCGTCACACGATCCCCGGCACGGCCGACTTACTTCGAATACAACTCGACGACCAGCTGCTCCTGGGCCGCGATGGCAATGTTCGGGCGCGTGGGGCGCTCCAGCATGCGCCCGCTGTACGAATCCCGGTCCACCGCCAGCCACGACGGCGAGCTGCCGCGCTTCGCGTGCTCCATCGACTCCTTCACCCACACGTTCTCACGCGACTTCCCGCGCACCTTGATCTCTTCGCCCGGCGCCACGGCATAGCTCGGGATGTCGACCGACTTGCCGTTGATCTCGATGTGCCCGTGACGAATGAGCTGGCGGGCCGCCTTGCGGCTGGCCGCGAAGCCCATGCGATAGACCATGTTGTCGAGACGGCTTTCCAGGGCGGCGAGGAGGTTGTGGCCCGTGATGCCCGGCAGCTTCGCCACCTTCTCGAAGGTGTTGCGGAACTGCTGCTCGCTGACCCCGTAAATGCGCTTGATCTTCTGCTTCTCACGGAGCTGCTTGGAATACTCCGAGGCCTTGCGACGACGCGCCTGCGCCTGGCCATGCTGGCCCGGGGCATAGGGACGACGCTCGACCGGGCACTTCTCGGTGAAGCACTTGGTGCCCTTGAGGAACAACTTGGTGCCTTCGCGACGGCACTGACGACAGCTGGGTCCGGTGTAGCGCATGGCTTAGACCCTCCGACGCTTGGGGGGACGGCAGCCATTGTGCGGGATCGGGGTCACGTCCTTGATCGACTTGACCTGGAGGCCCGCAGCCGCCAGGGCCTGCACCGCCGACTCGCGACCCGAACCCGGCCCCTGCACGCGGACGTGCACGCGACGCACGCCGGCCGAGAGGGCCTCGCGGGCGCACTGCTCGGCGGCCACCGTCGCCGCAAACGGGGTCGACTTCTTGGAACCCTTGAATCCGGCCTTGCCCGACGTCCCCCACGAGATGGCATTGCCATGCAAGTCGGTGATCGTGACAAGCGTATTGTTGAACGTGGCGTTGACGTGGGCGATCCCTTCCGCCTCCACGACGCGCTTGGTCTTCTTTCCCGTGGCCATACTACTTCGTCACCTTCTTCTTGCCGGCGATGGCGCGACGCGGACCCTTCTTCGTGCGCGCGTTGGTGTGGGTGCGCTGACCGCGCACAGGAAGCCCCCGACGATGGCGGATCCCACGATAGGACCCGATGTCCATCAGTCGCTTGATGTTCATCGCGATCTCGGTGCGCAACGCACCCTCGACGCGATGATCCTTCTCGATGGCCTGGCGCAGCTTGTTGACATCCGCCTCGGTCAGGTCCCGCACCCGAAGGTCCGGGCTCACCCCGGAACGCTCGCAGATGCGCTGCGCCGTCGTCCGGCCAATCCCGAAGATGTACGTCAACCCGATCTCGACGCGCTTCTCGCGCGGAAGGTCTACCCCTGAAATGCGTGCCATGTCAGCCCTGCCGCTGCTTGTGCTTAGGGTTGCGCTTGCAAATGATGCGCGTCACCCCGGCACGCTTGACGACCTGACAATGCTCGCAAATGGGCTTCACGCTCGTTCGAACTTTCACCGTCAACACTCCCGTGCGTCCCGCGGGTCAAACTGCCCTGAAAACGGCCAAGACCATCAAAGTACGGGGCTTAGGCCGTCCATGCAAGGCGCGAACGCAGGAGATTTGACCTCAACTGAGCGCCGCCGTCACCCGCCGCATCGCCGCCACCGGGTCCGCTGACGCGGTCACCATCCGGCCAATCACCAGGTACGACGCCCCTGCGGCCGCCGCCGCCTCCGGCGTCATCACCCGGGCCTGGTCATGGGCCTCCCCCTCCGCGAACCGGATCCCGGGCACCAGGGGACGAAGCCCGGGAGCCGCGGCCCGCACCGCGGCCAGCTCGTGCCCGCTGCACACGAGCCCGTGCGCCCCAGCCCCCTGGCAGAGTCCGGCCAGCCGGGTCACCTCGTCCCCCACCGCCCCGATCGCGCGCCCCCACGCCTCCCCCAGCCCTGCCGCGCTGAACGAGGTCAGGACGGTCACCCCCATCACCCGACAGTCCCCGGCCGCATCCACCGCAGCCCGCAGCATGGCACCTCCGCCCGACGCGTGGACGGTCAGCATGCTCGCCCCGGTCCCCACCGCCGAACGAACGGCGCCCGCCACGGTGTTCGGGATGTCGTGGAACTTGAGGTCCAGGAACACCTCGTGGCCCAGCTCCCGGATCGCGCGCACCACGTCCGGTCCGGCCGCGGTGAACAGCTCACTCCCCACCTTGTAAAAGCGGCAGCTGTCGCCGAGCCGCCGCACCAGGTCGAGCGCCTCGGCCGCCGTGGAAAAGTCGAGGGCGACGATCGGGATGGACTTCAGTTCGGCCATTCAAGGCTCCCTTTGAGTTCAGAAATGGCCCGCACACCATGCTCGCGGCACCAGCGCTCCAACCCCTGCACCACCGCTTCCGGCACCGCCGGGTTCCGCAGTGCCGCGGTCCCGATGGCCACGGCGCTCGCCCCGGCCACCACGTACTGCAGGAGGTCCGCCGCGCTCGCGACACCCCCCGCGCCGATGATCGGCACCCCGTGGGCCTTCCACACGCGCCAGGTGGCGAGCACCCCGATCGGCAGCAGGCCCGGGCCGCTGACGCCACCCGTCCCGAAGCCAATGGCGGGCCGGCGCTTCTCGATGTCCACGACGAGGCCGGGCCAGGTGTTCACGACTGTGATCCCGGTGGCACCGGCCTCCAGGGCCACCCCCGCGGCACGCGCCACATCCGGAAGGGTCGGCGACAACTTCACGAAGAGCGGCCGAGTGGTCGCCCCGCGCGCGCGCCTCACCAACTCGGCCAGCGCCGTGGGATCCTGCCCGAACTCCATGCCGCCGGCCTTCACGTTCGGGCAGCTCACGTTGAGTTCGTAGCCCTGCATTCCGCCCACGTCGTCGAGCCGTTCAATCACCGCGGCGTAGTCCTCCACCGCGTACCCGACGACGTTCACCAGGACCCGGCAGCGGGTGAGCGAACGCGACAGCCACGGCAGGTGATGCGCGCGCACCGCCTCGACCCCGGGATTGGCCAGCCCGACGGCGTTGATCATTCCCCCCGGGAACTCGGCGACCCGCGGACTCGGCGCCCCCTTTCGCGGCTCGGGGCTCACGGCCTTCGTCGTGATTGCCCCGAGCCGATCGAGCTGCATGACCCCGGTCAGCTCTTCACCGTACCCGGCGGTGCCGGCGGCCAGGACGACGGGATTCTGGAGCGCGATCCCGGCCAGGTCGGTCTGCAGGTTCACGCTCACGGCCCACCCCCGGTCGCGCCCTTCCGCTCCAGCCGATCCAGATACGCCACGGTTGCCGTCGCGATGGAATTCCCAAGGGCCCGCTGCCCCTCCGGCGACGCCATCCACGCCGACTCCGCGCGATTGGACCCAAACCCGACCTCGATCAACACGGACGGCATGAAGGCGCGGACCAGCACCCGGAATCCCGCCTGCTTGACGCCGCGATTCGGCCCCGGGTGGACCCGGCCGAGGGACGCCTGGACATCGGCCGCCAGGTCCCCCGACTCACGCAGGAACTCGTTCTGCTTCATGTCGTTGAGGATGAAAAGCAGCGGATCGTTAGCGTCGATCTCCTGCTCGCCCTCGTATTTCACGGCCTCGTTTTCAATCTGCTCCACGCGGCGTTCGTCGTCCGTCTTGGCCTCGGACAGGAAGTAGGTCTCGAAGCCGCGGGCCCCACCGGGGTTCTGCCACCTGGGGTTCGCGGCATTCACGTGAATCGAGAGGAACACGCTGGCCTTGGCCTCGTTGGCCATCCGTCCACGGTCCGCCAGCGCAATCAGCGTGTCCTTCGTCCGCGTCATGACCACCTTCACCCCCAGGCGCTCGAGCGCGGCCCGAACCTCCCCCGCAACGCCGAGGGTGATGTCCTTTTCGTAGAGGCGCCGTCCGCCGGTAAGCGGACCGGTCATCCCGCGGTCGGGGCCCCCGTGGCCGGCGTCCACCACCACGACCCGCGGGACCGGCTGCCGTGGGCGCACCAGGGGTGGGCGCGTCGGTTCGGCGGTCCGGGGCGGCGGCACGGGCGCCTTGGCCGCGAGGACCGCCCGCCGGAGCTCACCACTCCTTGCGTCATAGCGATAGCCCAGCGCCACTCGGGGCAGCAACTCCGTCACCAGCGCGAGCGGTGCGAGCAGCTTCCCGTCGAACACGGTGGGAGCCGCCGTGAGTGGTTCGGACTTTCCGCGAACCCGCGCGACCGCGATCCCCAGGGTCAGCTCGATGTCCGCGCCGCCCACCACCCAGCGATATCGGTCACCACCCACCCGGACGAGGGCACCCCCGATGGCCTGCAGGCTCTCCTCGAGCCGGAGCATCGGGCCACGCTGGGTCTCCAGGAGGGGAATCGGGGTCGTGAGATCCCCGTCGCGGACGACCAGGTTGGCCGGCTGCACGAGCCACGCCGCCAGGATACAGGCGCCCCACATCACCGTCGCCGGAAGGCGCGCGCCATGTCGCGCTCGGCATCCCGCCGACGGGCATCGTCACGCTTGTCGTGCATCTTCTTCCCCTTGGCCAGCGCCAGGCGAACCTTGGCGCGACCGCCCTTGAAGTAGAGCTCCAGCGGCACCAGGGTCAGCCCCTGCCGCTCCACCCCGCCGATCAGCTTGCGGATCTCCTTCTTGTGCAGCAGGAGCTTGCGCAGGCGCGTGCTCTCGTGCGTCACGTAGCCGCCGTGAGAGTACGGAGAGACGTTCATGTTCAGGAGGTACACCTCGCCGTCCCGGACGATGCCGTACGCGTCCGTGATGTTCGCCTTTCCCTCGCGGAGCGCCTTGACCTCGCTCCCGGTCAGCACAATGCCGGCCTCCCAGGAATCGAGCACCTCGTACTCGTGCCGCGCCTGGCGGTTCCGCGCAATACTCTCTGTTCCGGGATCGGGCTTGGGGGACGGCATGGCACTGCAAGCTAATCGGGCACCCCGCCCGGCCATCCCCTAACGACATTGGCGCGTCGCACACGTTGACTTGCCTGGTCGGCCCGGGTTAGGTTCCGCCCCCTTGCCGAAGTGGTGGAACTGGTAGACGCGCTGCGTTCAGGGCGCAGTGGGCGATAGCCCGTGGGGGTTCGAGTCCCCCCTTCGGCACTACCCCTTGGGGGCCCCGGCAGCAGGCAGTCGTGGGTCCCCGAACGCGGCGCGAAGTCCGTCCTCGGACTCCCGCAGCCAGCGTTCGACGAGCGCCGCCCCCTGGGCGACCGCCTCGAGCTCGATCCGCGGGCATCCAGACAGCAGCAACAGCGTCCGTGCGACCCGCTCCGCCGGGGTGTCTGGCATCCCGCGAAGGGCCATCATCTCGCGATACGCCGACAGGCGCTCGTTGAATTGGCGTTCAGCGACCTTGACCCGGTCGGCGGCCACGTGCCGGTCGGCCTGCATGGCGATCCCAAGCTCACGGGCCACCGCAGAACCGGTCCGATCATCCAGGGCATCGCGCTGTGCGACGAGGAGCCCCAGGGCGCGCCGCATATAGCGCAGCTCCCACCCCGCCCGGTCCTGGTCACCGTGGGTGGCCGCCGCGGCCAGCCACTGGATCTCCTCTGCCGCGGGCTCCTCGACCACCCGCGCGACGTACTGCTGCGCGGCGGAGGGTCGGCGACCGAAGAGGCCGAGGAACACCTAGCCCACCTGCCCCTGCAGGACCGGCAGGCCAACGCGGCGCCGCACCGCGGGTTCATCCGCGAGCAGGTCCGACAAGCGCACACTCTCCAGGGCGTCGTCGATCCGGCGCTGCAGCATCATCCACACGGGGCGAATCGAGCAGTTCTGCGAATCCGAGCACCGCTCATCGCCGATCGGGTGGGACACGCAGTGGAGGTCGAAGGTCGCGAGCTCCGACGCTGCAATGATCTCACGCACCGTGATCGCATCCGGGGAACGGGCGAGCGAATACCCGCCCTTGGCTCCCCGGGTGGAGACCAGCAACCCGGCCCGCCGGAGCCGGATGAGGATCTGCTCCACGTAGTCCGCGCTCAACGCCTCA
>JAEUJL010000002.1 GCA_016794835.1 Gemmatimonadota bacterium
GCCGGTTTCGTGGAGAACCACGGCACCATGGTCATGCAGCAGCTCGTGCGCAGTGCAAAGTTGGTGTTCGACTCACTCGAGACGGACGGAACGGTGCGCGTCGCCGGGTTGGCGGAGTGGATTTTTGCCGATCGCGCCGTCCTGGCTGGTGACATCTTGAAGACGGGTGCGACCGCGCAGCTTCACGTGCGACCTCAGGGAGGACGGCATCCCGTCGTCGAGTGGCGCGGTGCGGCCCTGCCGTCACGAGTGCCGACATACACGGGGCGTGCCGCGGTGTTGGTGAGCGAGTCCGACCTCCACCTCAACTCAATTCTCAACGACGGGGCGATCGACGTTGCCTCGGGCGCCAGGGTTGTTCGTGTCACCGGTGACGTTGAGTACGGGACGAGCCTCCGAGCCTGGGCGGACCCGGGCGGACGCGTCGAGCTGGCCGAGGAACCGGGTAACGCTTCAGGAATCCGGGTGAGTGGTGCCTTGCTTCTGGGGGACACCCTGGGCACGACGGCTCCATTGCCGCTGCGGGTGATCGGCAGCCTCCGCGCCTACGGATCGATCACGGTCACCGACAGCGTCGTCTACTCTGGCGCCCTTCTCTCGAACTACGATACGCTGAACGTCATGAGTGGCCACCTCGACCTGCGGACCGGGACGTATGTGGGCTCATCGGCGAGTGCGCAACTCGGCCCGATGACCATCGGGGCCGGTGCGCGCCTGGAGGGCGAAGGAACAGTGGGTGACGTGCAGGTAGTCGGGGGAACCGTCGCTCCTGGAGGTGTCCTCCAGAAGGTTCTCCAGGTTGGATCGCTCGCCCTGGACTCGCAGAGTACTGTCAGCCTGAGCTACTCCGCGGCCTCCGATTTTGACCAACTTGTCGTTGCAGGTGCCTTGAGTGCAGCCGGTTCATTGGTGCCCGCGACGTACAACGGTCGCTGTGGGGAGGTGTTCCCGGCGATCGTCCGGCCGGCCGCCCTGTCCTCTGGAGCCTTCACGCCCGGGGGCAGCCAGTATCCGGGGGTCGGGTGGCGGGCCTGGCCGGCGGGGGACACGATCCTCGCCGTTGGGCACGACCCCAACGCGCTCGTCTCCGCGCGGAGCAGTGGTGCGCTCATTGAGGGAGCACCGCCGATCGCCGGCCACGTCTGCCTGGGCGGAACGGGCCCGACCGCCCCGGTCCACGCCACCTTCGCGTCGGTCTTCGGCGAGTTCACCATGTCACCAAGCCAGGTGACGTTCAACGTGGCGACCTGGGGACTGCCCGTCCCGGTCACGGTCAGCGCGGTAGATGATGCACGCGCGGATGGCCAGGTGCTCGACTCGCTGTCCCAGACGCTCGCCAGCGCGGATCCCGCCTATCAGGGCTATACACGGAGGGTGCCGGCCTACGTCAATGACAATGACCCGCCGGTCGACCTCGCGCTGACCCTGGTCTCCGCTCCGTCGGTGGTCAACCTGAACCAGGTTGCCGAGGCACGCTATCGCATCACGAACAACGGACCCGGGGCATCCACGGGGGCCACCGTCACCATCCCAGCCCTCGCGGGTGTGACCTACCAGTCCGCTGGAGCCGGGGTCACCTGCGCACTGGCCGCGGGTTCGTTGACATGTACCGCCGGAGCCCTCGCGACCGGTGCGAGCCTGGAGTTCGTCCTCATCTTCCGGGCGTCCGCGTCCGGCTTATGGACCAACACGGCGCAGCTTTCAGGCAGTGACTACGACAACGTGAGCACCAACAACTCGGCGGCGTGGCTACTCACCATCCCCTGATCGGCGCCGCCGCATGCGCCCGTGCGCCCCGG
Organism: Gemmatimonadota bacterium; assembly: GCA_016794835.1. GTDB lineage: Bacteria > Gemmatimonadota > Gemmatimonadetes > Gemmatimonadales > Gemmatimonadaceae > RBC101. The sequence continues at coordinate 1,800 of JAEUJL010000002.1, forward strand.
GATGATCCCGGGGCGCGCTGGGGCGCAGGTAGTCGTTTGGCTTCCCATGTGGCAGCCACCTCGACCCTCCCCAGCGTGCGATACACCGCCGCCAATCTCTCGATCGTGCCGTTCCACATCACGGGTGCCCGCGACGGGTCGCTGCCGAGGGCGCCGAGGGTCTTTTCGTAGTGCGTCGCCGCCTGCGGGAGATTTCCCAGCTCGGCGTAGCATCGCGCCATGCCGCCGTAGGACGCCGCGGTCGACGGGTGATTGGGACCCAGCGCCGTGGTCCGCACCTGCACGGCGGCCGCGAATTCCGCGAGCGCCTCCCGATAGCGCTTCATGTTGACCAGGGTGGACGCGGTCGCGTTGAGCGCATCGCCCACGAGCGGGTGCGTCGGGCCCGCATTCGCGCGGAAGAACGCCGCGGCCGCGCGTTTCATCCGCAGCGCCTCATCCGCCCGGCCCAGGGCCTCCACGGTGGACGCCATGTTGAGCTGCGCGAGCCCGATGTCCGGGTGCTTCGGGTCCAGCACGGCCTGTCGCATCGCGAGCACACGTCGCTGGA
>JAEUJL010000005.1 GCA_016794835.1 Gemmatimonadota bacterium
GCCCCGCGTGAACTCGTCAGGCACCGGGGACCTGCATGTCCGCGTGCAGCTCTGGACCCCGGATCGGGTCACGAAGGAGGAGGAGAAGCTGCTCCGCGAGCTGCAGGCCCACCAGCAGACGCCGCCGGACAGCGCGCGCGGTAAGGGCTTCTGGTCCAAGATGAAGGAAGCGTTAGGCGCGTGACCTGGTCCTCGCTGCGCGTCGACCCCGGCCCGGATCGGGAGGCGGTCCTGGCGGTGCTCTTTGGCGCCGGGGCCCAGGGGGTCCATGAAGACGGGACGCACCTCGTCACGCACTTTCCCGCCGAGATCGACGTGGCGGCGGTGATCGACGAGGTGCGCAACGTGTCGGCGCAGGCCACCTGCGTGGTGGCCGTGGCTCCCGCGACAGACTGGAGCGTGGCATGGCGCGATCGACTGGTGGCCCACTCCGTGGGACGCCTCACCGTGGCCCCGCCGTGGCTGGCCGAGGGGATGGAACCGGCCACCACCATCGTCATCGATCCCGGGATGGCGTTCGGGACGGGGGATCATCCCACCACACGCGGTGCCCTCCGGCTCCTGGAGCCGGTGCTCGCGCCGGGGATGGTTGTCGCCGACCTCGGCGCGGGGAGCGCGGTGCTCGCCATCGCGGCGGCCAAGCTCGGCGCCTCCCACGTCTTCGCCGTGGAGTACGACGGTGAGGCCATCGGGAATGCCCAGGAAAACGTGGCGCGCAACGGCGTCGCCGGCGTGGTCGATGTCTTCGAGGGGGATGCGGGCGCTTTCCTTCCCCTCGTTGCCCCCGTCGACCTGATCACGGCGAACATCATCTCGTCGGTCCTCGTGGAGTTGCTGCCCGCGATGTTCGCGGCGCTCCGCCCGGGGGGACGGATCGTACTCGCGGGGATCCTCGTCGAGGAGCGTGACGCGATGCTCGAGGCGCTCACGGCGGACGGCTGGACGGTGCTGCAGGAAGACACGGAGGAGACCTGGTGGAGCCTGACGATCGCCCGGTCGTAGCCACCTTCCTGATGGAAGGGGATCCCCTGCTGCCGGGGACGGCAGTGTCGTTAGGTGACGAGGTGGCCCGGCATGTGCGGGTGCGGCGGCTGGGGGTCGGCACGCGTCTCGCGCTGATCGACGGCCAGGGGCACCGGGCCACGGGGACGCTCGTCCGGACGGCGCCGACCACCACGGTCGAGATCGAGAGCCTGGCGGTGAGCGGCCCTCCGGTCCCGGTGCACCTCCTGGTGCCCATCGCGGACAAGGACCGCATGATGTGGCTCGCCGAAAAGGTGGCGGAACTCGGGGCCACCAGCTGGCGGCCGGTGCTCTACCGGCGCTCGCGCAGCGTGAAGCCGCGGGGCGAGGGGCAGATGTTCACCGGCCGGGTGCGCGCCCGGATGGCGAGCGCCCTGGAGCAGTCCGGGGGGCTCTGGCTGCCGGCGCTCTATCCGGAGGCCAACCTCTCGCGGGCCGTGGCGGCCTTGCCCGCAGAAGGGACCCGCCTTGTCCTGGATCGCGATGCGCCGCCGCTCGTCGGGCTCCCCCTGGCCGCTCCGGTGTCGCTCGCCCTGGGGCCGGAAGGCGGGATCGAGGCCGATGAAATGGCCGAGCTCGAGCGCGCGGGATTCCGGCGCGTGAGCCTCTCGGCGAGTACCTTGAGGTTCGAGACCGCCGGTGTGGCCGCCCTGGCCATGGTCGCCGCGCGCCTGATGGAGGTCCTGCCGTCGTGACTGCTTCGTGCCTGTTCTGCCGGATTGTCTCCGGGGAGATCCCTGCGACGATTGTTCGCCAGGACGATCATTGCGTGGCGTTCCGGGACATCAATCCGCAGGCGCCGGTGCATGTGTTGGTGATCCCCCGTGTGCACGTCGAGAGCCTGGACACACTCACGGATGACGCGGTGGCGGCACGCGTGCTGGCGATGGCGGGCGAGGTGGCGCGTCAGGAAGGGATCGCCTCGACCGGGTATCGCACGGTGTTCAACACCAATGCGGCGGCCGGGCAAACGGTGTTTCACCTGCACGCGCACGTCCTGGGCGGGCGTGCGCTCGCGTGGCCGCCGGGATGACGACCGTGTCCACCCTGCTGCAGCGGGTCCAGGCGGACGCCCTCGCGGCGCGCAAGGCGCAGGACAAGCTGCGGTCCCTTGTGCTGGGCACGCTGCTGTCCGAGCTGAAGAATCGCGAGCTGGAACTCCCGCAGCCGCTGGTGGATGCCGACGTGATCGAAGTGGTGCGCAAGGCCGTGAAGCGGCGGCGCGAGGCCGCCGAGGCCTTCACCCGTGGGGCGCGGCCAGAGCTGGCGGCGCGTGAGGCCGAGGAAGGGCAGATGCTCGAGGCCTACCTTCCCGCTGCCGTGGCACCCGAGGAGATCCGCGCCGCCGTGCGTGCCGCGATGGCGGATGGCGCCACGACGATGGGCGCCCTCATGGGCCGCGTGTCCCCCCAGTTCAAGGGGCGCGCGGACGGGAGCCAGGTGAGCGCCATCGTGCGCGAGGAGCTGGCCCGCGCGGCCACCTGAGGGGTCGTGAACACGCACGCGCTGTCGGTGTTGCAGTTCGCGTCGGTGCTCGACGTGGTGGCCGGCCATGCCAGCAGCTCGTTAGGCGCCGAGGCGATCCGCGCGCTGCGCCCCGCGACGGACCGCACAGCCATCGAGCAGGAACTCGCCCGCGTCACGGCGATGCGCGCCATGGTCGCCTCGGACCAGGGATGGTCGCCGCCCGGCATCCCCGACGTGCGCCACGGCTTGTCGCGCCTCCGCGTGGAGGGGACGCAGTTGACCGGCCCCGAACTGCGGGACCTGGGGCGCCTCCTCCGGGCGTCGCGGCTCGCGCAGGACTCGTTGCGCGATCCACGCCTTCCCGCCGTGGCGCGCGGGGTCCTCGAGCCGTTTCGTCACCGGCTGGTGGCGAGCCCCGCCGAGGAGCAGGCCGTCGAGCGGGCGATCGATGACGACGGGTCGGTCCGCGACGAGGCGTCGCCGCTCCTGCGTCGGCTGCGGCGCGAGTTGCGCGATGCGCAGGGCAACCTCGTGGCGCTGCTCGAGCGCGTGGTCCAGCGGCTCGAGCCCCACCAGCGCGTCCTCGATGCCTCCGTCACCATCCGCAACGGGCGGTATGTCATCCCGGTGCGACGGGAGGCGCGTGGCGTGGTCGGGGGACTCGTGCATGATGCGTCCGGCTCCGGCGCCACGCTCTTCGTCGAGCCGCCCGCGGCCATCGAGGCGTGCAACCGCATTCGCGAGTTGGAGGCCGACGAAGCGGCCGAGGTCGACCGTATCCTCCTCGAGCTGACCGCGCGGCTCCACCCGCTGGCCGCGGAGCTGCGCGATGCGTTGGAGTGCCTGGTGGCGCTGGACGCCCTGTACGGGCGGGCGCGGTACGCGATCCGCTTTGGGTGCGAGGCCACGCAGGTGCGCGATGCGGGGGAGGGGTTCACCGTGAACGTCGGGCGGCATCCCCTCCTCCTGGCCCAGGGGATCGACGTGGTGCCGTTCACCCTGGCGATGGAGCCGGGAGAGCGCACCATGCTCGTGTCCGGCCCGAATACTGGCGGAAAGACCGTCCTCCTCAAAGCGCTCGCCCTCCTCTCGCTCATGCTCCAGAGCGGGATCCCGGTCCCCGCCGCGACCGGGAGTGTGCTGGCGATCTACGACGACGTGTTCGCCGATATCGGGGACGAACAGTCGATCGAGGCGTCGCTGTCGACCTTCAGTGCCCACCTGCGCAACCTCGGGGAGATCCTCGGCGCCGCGACCCCGCGGTCCCTCGTGGTCATCGACGAGCTGGGGTCGGGGACGGACCCGCTGGAAGGGGCGGCGTTAGGCGGCGCGATCCTCGAGGCGCTGACCACGCGGGGCGCGATGACGGTGGCCACGACGCACCTCGGCGCGCTCAAGGAGCTGGCCGCGGAGGTGCCGGGGATCGTGAACGCCTCGCTGGAGTTCGACGCGGTGCAGCTCGCCCCGACCTACCGGCTGATCAAGGGGATTCCCGGGCGATCGTATGGGTTGAGCATCGCGCGTCGGCTGCGGCTCCCGGAGGAGGTGATCGCCCGGGCCGAGGCGCGGGTGCCGACCGTGGAACGGGACCTCAACGCACTGTTGCAGGCGCTCGAGGCGCGGGACCGCGAGATCAGCACGCGGGAGCAGGACCTCGAGGCGTCGCGCACCCTCGCGCAGGAGACCGCGCATCGGCTGGCCGAACGGGAGAAGAAGCTCCGCGAGCGCGAGCGCGAGGTGGAACGCGAATCCCGACGCGAGGCCCGGCGGCACCTCCTCGAGGCGCGACAAACGGTGGATCGGGTCGTGCGCGAGTTGCGCAAGGCGAGCGAGGCGCAGGTCGAGGCCGCGGCGCACGAGGCCCGGCGTGCGGTCGAGGCCGAGGTTGCGCGCCAGACCACGCGCCTGGACCAGATCGCGCGGGAGGAAGCCAACGTCGAGAAGCGGCGCCATCCGCCCGCCCGCCGCGTGCCTCTTGCCGCCGGCGATCGGGTGCGGGTGTTGCCGCTGGAGGGACGCGAGGGGCGCGTCCTCGAGGTGCGGGACGATGCGGTGCTCGTCTCGTTAGGTGCGGTCAAGCTCAGCTACCCGGCCCAGCAGCTCGAGCGCTCCGAGGACCAGGGGCCCCGCGCGCCCGCGCCCACCTGGATCGGGGACCTCCCCGAGGTCACGGCCCCGACCGAGATCGACGTACGGGGGCAGCGCGCGGACGAGATCGACGACACCGTCATGCAGGCCCTCGATGCGGCGATCCGCGCTGACCTACGCAGCCTGCGGATCATCCACGGCAAGGGGACTGGCGCCCTGCGCGCGCGGGTGGGCGAGATGCTGCAGAAGGACACCCGGGTGCGCGCCTTTCGCCTCGGCCTCTGGAACGAGGGGGGCGCCGGCGTGACCATCGCGGAACTGTGATCCCGGACGCCGAGGTCGAGCGCGTGCGGGAGACCGCCGACATCGCCAGCATCATCGGCGAGTATGTCGAGTTGCGGCGGATGGGGGCCGACTTTCGTGGTCCGTGCCCGTTCCACCAGGGCACCCATCGCAACTTCTCGGTCTCCCCGCGAAAGGGGATGTACTACTGCTTTGTCTGCCACGAGTCCGGCGACGTCTTCACGTTCATCCAGAAGCGGCTCGGGATGGACTGGCCGGACGCGGTGCGCCTCGTGGCGGGGAAGGTGGGTATTGAGCTGCACGAAACGCGCGCCCGGCAGGATGGGCCGGACCCGCGCACGCCGTACTGGGAGGCGAACGCTGCGGCGGCGGAGTACTTCCGGCATGTCCTGTGGGAGGACGACGCCGGGAAGCCGGCCCGGGCCTACCTGGCGCAGCGCGCCGTGGACAAGGCGTTGGCCGACCGGTTCGGGATGGGATTCGCCCCGCGCGATCCCGGCGGGCTGCGCGCGCGCCTCACCGCGCTCGGCATTCCGGACGAGACCCTCGTCGAGGCCGGCCTCCTGGTGCGCCGGCCCGATGAGGCCGAGCTGCGCGCGCGGTTCCGCCAACGGCTGATCTTCCCGATCCTCGACCTCGGGGGGAAACCCGTGGGGTTCGGTGGACGGTTGATCGCTCCCGGCGAGCCCAAGTACCTCAACACCGGGGAGTCCCCGGTGTACTCCAAGGGGAGCCTGCTGTACAACCTTCACCAGGCGCGACTCGCCGCGCGCCGCGAGGAACGCATCTTCCTCGTGGAAGGGTACTTCGACGTGCTGCGCCTCGTTGGGGCCGGCGTCGAGCCCGTGGTGGCGCCGCTCGGCACCGCGCTCACCGAGGGCCAGGCCCAGCTGCTCAAGCGGTACGCGTCGAGCGCGTTCCTGTTGTACGACTCGGACAAGGCCGGCCTCAAGGCGACCTTTCGCGCGGGCGACATGCTCCTGGCGCAGGGGATGTCGGTGCGGGTGATCACGCTCCCCGAGGGCGATGACCCGGATACCTACGTGCGAAAGCACGGGCGTGAGGCCATCGAGCGGGCGGCCGCGGCGAGCCTCGATGTCTTCGAGCGCAAGATCCAGATCCTCGAGCGCGGGGGCTGGTTCGCGGACCTGCACAAGCGACGCAAGGCGATCGATCACCTGCTCCCCACGATTCGCGCGTGCGCCGATGCCGTCACCCGCGAGATCTACCTTGCGCGTGCGGCCGAGGTCTCCGGCGTCGATCGCGAGGTGCTCCAGCGCGAGGCGGACTCGATGCGCAAGCGGGGTGCCCCCGCGGCGCCCCCGGAGCCGGCGGCCCCGGCGGTCGAATCCCCCGCGCCCCAACCCGCCAGCCGGGCTCGGCGCCGTCCCAAGGTTGTGGCCGAACCCGCCGAGCGCGAGCTTGTCCGGGCGATGCTCTCCGATCGCGGCGTGGTGGAGCGCGTGACCGAGCGCTGCGGACCCGATAGCTTTCAGGTGCCGGAGCTCCGCGAGATCTTTGCCACGCTCCTGTCCCTGGGGTCCGAAGCCTCGGTGGATGAGCTGGCGCACGAGATGTCCGAACCGGCCGTGCAGGCAATGCAGGAGCTGCTGGACACACCCGACGCGATCCAGCACCTGCAGCGCACGGTGGACGACAGCCTGTCACGACTCGACCAGCGCCGCCTGGAAGAGCGCAATGCGGAGATCATGTCGCTGGTCGCGACGGCTACTGGAGGGGAGAAGGATGCCCTCCTGCTGGAGAAGGAACGGAATCGCCGTGAGATCGGACAGTTGCGCGCACTCCGCGAGCAACCGTAGCCCTGCACCTTACCGAAACGACACACCGCCCGATGACCAATCCCGACGTACAAGCGCTGATCGACCTCCAGGCCGAAGACGACATTGTGGAGGGCATCATGGCCCAGCTCGACGCCATCGCGCCACGGCTGGCGACCCTGGACAGTGTGCGTGCGGCGGCGATCAAGGCCATCCACCAGCTGCGTGCCGCCGTCGAGGCCGATGACCGGAAGCGCGTCGAACTGGGCCAGCGGCTGGCGGAGCACAAGGAGCGGCACGACAAGAACGTCGCCCAGCTCGACCTCGTGAAGCGGATGCGCGAGGCGACTGCTGCGGTGGCCCAGGTGGAGATGGGGAAGAAGGTCCTCCTCGAACTCGAGCAATCGCATCGCGACGTCGTGAATCGGGCCACGGAAGGGCGGAAGGTCCTGGCGGACAAGGAAGCCGCACTGGAGCAGCTCGATGGACAGCAGGCCGCGGCGCGCGCGACGATCACCGCGGAGCAGGCGGCGCTGGGCGAGACCCTGGAAGCCGCGCGGGCCAAGCGGAATGCGCGGGCAGAGGGTGTCACGAACGGGCTGCGGCTCAAGTACGATCGCATTCGCCAGCGTCGGCGCTCCCAGTCCCTTTTTGCCATCGAGTCGGGCGCCTGTGGGGCGTGTGACACCGCGATCCCCGTGCAGCGCCGCCAGGCGATGACCAACAGCGGGGCCGTGGAAGTGTGCGAGGCGTGTGGCGTGCTCATTTATGCAAGGGAAGGATGATGGTCGGGAGGGGCCGCGCTGAGAGACTGGACGCATGACCGCACCTCCTGTTCGTCCCCGCATCGCGCCGCGCTGGCGCCCGGTGCCGCCGGCCCCATCCCCTGACGTGGCGACCCTGGCGCAGGCGCTGCACCTGCCGCCCCTCGTCGCCCAGCTGCTCATCACGCGCGGATACGGCGAGCTCGAGGCGGCCCGCACGTACCTGCGGCCGCGCATGGACCAGCTCCACGACCCGGCGCTCTTCCTTGGGATGGCGCCCGCCGTGGACCGCCTCGCCCGCGCGATCCGTGATGGGGAGACGGTGCTGGTGCACGGGGACTACGACGTGGACGGCATCTGTTCGTCGACGATCATGGTCAAGGTCATCCGGTACCTCGGCGGACGCGCGGTGCCGTTCCTGCCGCATCGCATGACCGACGGGTACGACCTGTCGGATGCCGGCGTCGATGCCGCGGTGCGCGAAGGCGCACGTCTGGTGTTGACCTGTGACTGTGGCACGAGTGCCCATGAGGCGATCGCCCGCCTCTCGAGCCTTGGCATCGACACCATCGTGTCGGACCACCACCTCCCGAGCCGCCCGGTGCCGGCGTGCGTTGCCGTGCTCAACCCGCGGCAACCGGGATGCGAGTACCCCGACAAGGACCTGTGCGCGGCCGGTGTGGCCTTCAAGCTTTCGCTGGCCCTGGTGCGTGCGTTAGGCGGGAACGAGAACGTGGTGCTGCGCCACCTGGACCTCGTCGCCCTCGCGACCGTCGCGGACGTGGCCCCCCTGCGCGGGGAAAACCGGATCCTCGTGCGGTATGGCCTCCGCATGATGCCGGAGACCGCGCATCCGGGCTTGCGGGCGCTCATCGAGGCCGCGGGGCTGGCGACCACCGCGCTGACCGCCGGGCGCATCGGGTTCGTGCTGGCCCCGCGCCTGAATGCGGCGGGGCGCGTGGGGCATGCCATCCGGGGGGTCGAGCTCCTCATGTCCACCGACGTGGGCGAATGCAACCGGATCGCCCGGGAGCTCGAGGAGCTCAACCGGACGCGCCAGGAGATCGATCGCGAGACCCTGGAGCAGGCGCGACGCATGGCCGACGCGCTCGACCTCGATACCACCTACGGAGTGGTGTTGGGCCGTGAGGGGTGGCATCCCGGCGTGATCGGGATCGTGGCCTCGCGCCTCGTGGAGGACCTGGCCCGCCCCGTGATGATGGTGGCGGTGGACGGTGGGGTGGGGAAGGGATCGGGACGCTCCACGCCGCGCTTTGACCTGCACGCGGGGCTGACGGCGTGCGCGGACCTGCTCGTGCGGTATGGCGGGCACCGTGCCGCCGCCGGGATCACGATCGACCCCGGACGCTTGCCGGCGTTTGCCGAGCGCTTCAATGCCGTGGCGCGGGAGCGCCTGACGCCGGAGGACCTCGTGCCGGAGCTACGGGTCGACATCAAACTGTCGACAGCAGATGTCACGGATGACCTCGAGCGGTTGCTGCGTCACTTCGAGCCGTTCGGGATCGGGAACCCGGCCCCCGTGCTCGCCGTCACGGGGGCGCGCGTGGTCGGGGGCCCGCGCACCGTCGGCCAGAACGGCCTCAAGTTCCGCCTGGCCGCGCCCACCGGGAGCCTGGAGGCGTTAGGCTGGGGGATGGCGGACCGCATCCACGAGGTGGGGGACGGGGCGGTCGTCGACGTGGCGTTCAAGCTGGAGCGCGATGCGTGGCAGGGCGAGTCGCGGCTCGTCGCCCGCGTCCTGGACGTGCACCAGGCCGGGTAATGCGGATCGTCGCCGGGGAATGGCGCGGGCGCACCATCAAGGCGCCGCGAGATGAGCGGGTGCGCCCGACGGCCGACCGGGCGCGCGAGGCCTGGATGAGCATCCTCCAGCATGATCTTCCCGGGGCGACGGTCGTGGACCTGTGCGCCGGCTCCGGGGCCCTGGGACTGGAGGCCCTCTCCCGCGGCGCGGCCTGGTGCGACTTCGTGGAGATCGCGGATGCGGCGCTCCGGTGTGTCCGGGAGAATGTCGCCACCCTCGGCGCCGGCGACCGCTGCCGCATCATTCGCGGCGATGCGGTTCGCATCGCCCAGGACAAGCGGCACGGCCCGTGGGACGTGGCCTTCGCGGACCCGCCCTACAACCTCGGGATCGCGCCACGCATCGCGGCTGCATGGCTGGCCCGCCCGTTCAGCCGCATCCTGGGAGTGGAGCACGAGGCCCACGAGGAACTCCCGCCCGGCGGGGCATCGCGCGCCTATGGTGGGACCCG
>JAEUJL010000014.1 GCA_016794835.1 Gemmatimonadota bacterium
GATCAGGCGCTGGGTGCAATACAGCTCGGTGTCCTGGTGCGCCGTGAGCTTGCGCGCCTCCACGTACAGGGCCTCCGCCCGCCCATGCAACGACTGCCGCATGCACAGGTCTGCTAGGGCGACGCGCAGCCGCGGATCGCGCGGCGTGCGCACCAGCGCGGCGTCGAACCACGCCAGCGCTCCCTCCACGTCATCCGCCGCCTCAAGCGCCAGGGCGGGAGAAAACTCGCGCTCGAACGGCGTGGACTTGCCCGAGGGCTGGATGAAGGCGAGGAGCGCCGCCCCGCTCCCGCGCGCCACCCCCACCGAGATGCGGAAGACCGCGTAGCCGGCGCCCACGCCGATCACCACGCCAATCGCCGCCACCCATCCGCCGCGAAGCCCCAGCAGGTACGCCACTCCACCCCCGATCGGGGTAAACACGACGCCGAGTACCGCCCCGTAGAGGCGTGCCCCGATTTCCGCGCGGTCAAAGGTGGTGGATCGCATGGTCGTTGAAATGAGGACGCACCCGCGGCGGCTTTGGTCATGCCACACACGGTGACAGGCCGCCGACGGCATTCGTCTCCCGGACGTGACTTCCCGCGTTCGCCTCCCCACCCTCGCTGCCACGCTCGCGCTCACGGCCTGTGGTTGGATCTTCGACGGCGAACCCGATGACCTGAAGCGCGGGAAGGAGCGGACCGACACAACCCCCGGAGTCTGCCCGCAGATCGCCGGCGCCTACCGCAACAACCGGTCGGATCTCGCGGCGATGGTCACGCGCATGATGAGCGTCGGCCTGGCACTCGACGGGTGGGAGACCGTGGTCGTGTCCGGGCATCCCGACGTTGCTGTCGAATTCATCTTCGCCAAGTCAGGCCACCCGATCGATACGGTGACCCTCGTTCGCGATCGTGGCTACGACTGCCACAGCGGGTGGTTCCATCCGGATCGCGCATCCAGCCTGATGGACGAGATCAAGTATCCGCGCAAGGAGTCACCGAACGCACAACCACGGGACGACCGGACGCACCGTTTCGAGTACTACATCACCTCCGATCGACAGGGACAACTCGTCGGCAAGCTCGAGGACCTCAACTTCACGCAGCTCGACGGTTGGTGTGGCGACGGGTGCAGGGGCTTCCCGATTCCCTGGTCACTGCGCCGCGACATGCACTGGTCCTTCCTCCCGGATTCCAGCGCGCCGGTCGCCGCGCAGCCCCAGCCCACTCCCGCCGACGAGCGACTCGCCGCCGAGGAGCGTGCGCTCGAGATGGGACCAGGACTCACCCCGATCGAGGGATGGCTCGATCGCGCCGTGCGCGGCGCGGTGCGCGATCCCATCTCCATCGCCGGGACCGGACCCAAGCACGAAGGGCTGCACGTCTCGATCGTCGTCCCCGACTCGACCGCCGTCCCGCTGGTGGTCTCCCGGTTTCGCAGCCTGCCGGGGGTGCGCGATGCCTGGGAAGCGCCGCACTACGCGAGCATCGATCCCGAACGCCGGTGGCACACCGTGGTGATGGTGGCCCCGGACAGTGCGTTCATCCTGTCGGCACTGAAGCGCCGCTAACGCGCTCCGGACGCGTCGCGATCGTCATCGCCGTCATCTGCGCGGTCGCGTTCAACGAGGTCTTGAGCACGTCGGGCAACGCGTCGAGTGCGATCAGCACGCCAACCCCTTCGGCGGGGAGCCCGACCTGGACCAGGATCGGCGTGATGATGAAGAGGCTCCCGCTCGGGATCCCGGGAACGGAGAAACTCAGCGCGGCCGCCGCGACGCCGAGGGTGATCACGGACGAGATGGGGAAGTCGATCCCGTAGAGCTTCGCGAGGAACAACCCGCCCACGATCCACGACACCGTGAGGTTGAGGCGGAAGGTGGACACGCAGACCGGGATGACGAACCCGGCACCGGCCGGCGAGACGCCAAGCGTCTGCGTGGCCGCCTCGATCATCACCGGGATCGCCGCGAGGGT
>JAEUJL010000235.1 GCA_016794835.1 Gemmatimonadota bacterium
GACACCTCGAAGGCAGCCGGTGCCAAGCCGGCGCCGGCGGGGTTGACGAAGAAGCCGCCGACGTTGTGACGGCGGTACTCCCGCACGACGCGGGAGCGAGCGGTGGGGGAACGCCTGAACGGCGGTCCCTCACCGCTCGACGCATCGCGGAACTCACCGCCGGCGAATTGATCGGCGATCCCGAGGTGTCCGTTGGCGCGGTGGCCCCGGTCGAGCGCGCCGGACCTGGCACGGTCACCTTCCTCGCCAGCGCGAAGTATGCGGCGGCGTTTGCCGCGAGCCAGGCGTCCGTTGCCCTGGTGTCACCGGAGCTGGCCGAGCTGCCGGGGGTCGCGACCCGCATCGTGGTGCGCAACCCGCACGAGGGAATGCTGGCCCTCCTGCCGCACCTGTATGCCGCGCGGCGGCGTCGACCGGGGATTGATCCCACGGCACGGCTCGGTCGTGGGGTGCAGCTCGGCGCGCAGGTGGAGATCGGGCCGTATGTCGTGCTGGGCGACGGCGTCGTCCTGGGCGACCGCGTGACCCTCGGCGCGCACGTGGTGATCGGCGACGGGGTGACGGTGGGCGCGGACACCCTGCTGCACCCACACGTGACCGTGTACAGCGGGTCCGCGTTAGGCGCGCGCGTGATCGCGCATGCCGGGGTGCGGATCGGCAGCGACGGTTTTGGGTACGTGTTTGGCGACGGGGCGCACCGGAAGATCCCGCACGTGGGGCGGTGCCTGGTGGAGGACGACGTGGAGCTTGGCGCGAACACGACGGTCGATCGCGGCTCGATCGACGATACCGTGATTGGCGCGGGCACCAAGATCGACAACCTCGTCCAGGTCGCGCACAACGTGCGCATCGGCCGCCTGTGCCTGATCATGTCCCAGGTGGGGATTGCCGGCTCGGTACGGATTGGTGACGGGTGCGTGCTCGCGGGACAGGTCGGGGTCTCCGGGCATCATGTCATCGGCGACCGGGCCCGGCTTGCGGCGCAGGCGGGGGTGTTTGGTGACATCCCGGCCGGGGAGACCTGGTCGGGGTATCCCGCGCGGCCGCATCGTGAGGCGTTGCGCGCGCAGGCCGCGCTGTTCAAGCTGCCCGGGATGATCCGGCGACTCGAGCGCCTGGTTGACGGTGACGCGGAGCGCGAGGGATGACAGGACGTCGGACGATCAGCCGGGAATCGACGGTGGAGGGGATCGGGCTGCATCTCGGCCAACCCTGCCGGCTCACGTTTCGGCCCGGGGGATGTGGCAGCGGGATCCGGTTCGTGCGCACGGACCGCGCGACGGCCCCGATCCCGGCCCATGTCTCGGTGGCGGTGGAGGTCGAGCGGCGGACACAGCTGGGGGATGGCGAGGATGCGCTGCACACCGTGGAGCATGTCCTGGCGGCGGTGGTGGCCGCCCAGCTGGACGACCTCGAGATCGTGATGGACGGCCCGGAGCCGCCCATCCTCGACGGGAGTGCCGGCCCGTTCCTGCGGGCGCTGCAGGAGGCGGGGATCAAGACAAACGGCGGGATGCCGTCGTCGCTGGTGGTGCGGACGCCCTTTCGCATGGAGGACGGCGACTCCTGGTACGAGGCGCACCCCGGGGACGGGCTGACGGTCGGGGTGACGATCGAGTTCGACCATCCCCTGGTGGGTCGCCAGAGCGGGACGTGGCGGGTGACGCCGGAGGGCTTTGCCGCGGAGTTGGCGGACGCGCGCACGTTCGGGTTCGCGTCCGAGGTGGAGTACCTGCGTGGGCGCGGGCTGATCCGCGGGGGATCCACCGACAACGCGATCGTGCTGGATGGCCAGGGGGTGGTCGGGAACCAGCTGCGCTGGCCCGACGAGTTCGTGCGACACAAGGCGCTGGATTGCGTGGGCGACCTCGCGCTGGCGGGGCACCGGGTGCAGGGGCGCATCATGGCGTTCCGCCCGAGCCACAGCGGGACGGTCCGGTTCGTCCGGGAATTGACTAAACGTGTGCAGAGGGAGTATGCCATGATCGGGATCGAGGACATCATGAAGGTCCTGCCGCACCGATATCCGTTCCTGCTGGTGGACCGGGTCATCGAGTACGAGGAAGGCAAGCGCGTGGTCGGGATCAAGAACGTCTCGATCAACGAATGGTTCTTCCAGGGCCACTTTCCGGGGCACCCGATCATGCCGGGGGTGCTCATCGTCGAGGCGATGGCGCAGGTCGGCGGGATCCTGCTCATGGGGACCGTGCCGGATCCGGAGAGCAAGGTCGTGTACTTCACGGGGCTCGATGGCGTGCGGTGGCGCCGCCCGGTGAAGCCGGGCGATGTCCTGCGCTTCGAGCTCGAGGTGCTGCAGCTGCGCGGCGCGGTCTGCCGGATGCGCGGCGTGGCCAAGGTGGACGGGGCCGTGGTATCGGAGATCGCGGAGATGTCCGCGATGTTGCGGGACCGATGAGCGCGACCATCCATCCGACGGCCCTGGTCTCCCCGAGCGCCGAGATCGGGGACGGGGTGACGATTGGTGCCTTCGCGATCGTGGGCGACCGGGTCACGATCGGTGAGGGGTGCGTCATCGAGCCGCGGGCCACGCTGGAGCGCAACGTGCGGCTCGCGCCGCGTGTGACCATCGGTTCGGGCACGATCATCGGTGGGGATCCCCAGGACCTCAAGTTCAAGGGGGAGGACACCTGGGTCGAGATCGGCGAGGGGACGCGCATCCGCGAGTACAGCACGATCAATCGCGGGACCTCCCATTCGTGGAAGACCACGGTCGGGAAGGGGTGCTTCCTGATGTCGTACGTGCACCTGGCGCACGATTGCCACATCGGGGACGGGGTCATCATCTCCAACGGCACGCAGCTCGCGGGGCACGTGACCATCGAGGACCGGGCGATTGTCTCCGGGCTCGTCGCCGTGCACCAGTTCGCCAAGATCGGCAAGCACGCGTTTGTCGGCGGGTGTTCCCGCGTGGCCAAGGACGTCCCGCCGTTCATCAAGGCGGTCGGCAACCCGGTGAAGCTCTACGGGCTGAACAGCGTGGGGCTGCAGCGCAGCGGCTTTCCGGACGAGGTGGTGCGCGAGTTGAAGCGCGCCTATCGCCTGTTCTTCCGGTCGGAACTGAACGTGTCGCAGGCCATGGCGCGGGCGCGCGTGGAGTTGCCGGCCATCCCGGAGATCGAGCACTTCCTCTCGTTCCTCGAAGACTCCGAGCGCGGGACGGTCGTGTGACGGTGCGCATCGGGGTGATCGGGGCCGGCGCACTGGGGTTTCACCATGTGCGGATCCTGCGCGAGGTGGAGCACGCGACGCTGGTGGGTTTTGTCGACGCGCG
>JAEUJL010000099.1 GCA_016794835.1 Gemmatimonadota bacterium
CGTGCGCAGCTGACGTTCCACGCCGTGGACACGCTCTCCGAGGTGCTGGCCATCGCGCTCGTGAGTGAACCGCGCCCGGATGTGAAGGCGGCCTAACCCGCACACCGGCACGACAACGCGGGCCGTCCCTTCTCGGGGCGGCCCGTTTTGCATCGACATGGGACCGTCAGGGAGACCCTGATATTGGAGCGTGGCTGCGTGGCCGATACCCCCCTGCAGACCAATTGCCGCGCGCCTCCGCATGCTCGCCACCCGAGAACGCGTCCTCCCGACCGGCCGTGAACGGACGTTCGGTGAAGACCAGATCATCGTGTCGAAGACCGACCTCCAGGGCCGGATCACGTACGCCAACGACGTGTTCATTTCGGTGTCGGGATACGAGGAAGCCGAGCTGCTCGGCGCCCCGCACAGCCTGATCCGCCACCCGGACATGCCGCGTGCCGTGTTCAAGCTGCTGTGGGACACCCTGGCCCAGGGCCGCGAGATCTTCGCCTACGTCAACAACCTCGCGCGCGACGGCGCCAACTACTGGGTGCTCGCCCATGTCACCCCGTCGCGGGACCGCAGCGGGCGCATCACGGGCTACCACTCCAACCGGCGCGTGCCGGAGCGACGCTGCGTCGACGCCATCGCCGGGATCTACACCGTCCTGCGGGACACCGAGCGCGCGCACCCGGATCGCCAGACCGGGTTGGCGGCCTCGTACGCCCTGCTCGAGGAGACCCTCGCCAGCACCGGGAAGTCCTATGAAGAGTGGATCTGGAGCCTCTAGTCCCATGACGCTGCGTACACCGGTCGCCCGTCGCGGCGCCTCCTCCGCCGTGGACCACGAACTGCGGGAGATCCGCGCGGGGATCCAGGCCATCGCCGACGCGTGCCGGCAAAGCGCCGAAGGGGACCTCGAGGTGCGCGTCCTGGGCATCCGGCGGGACGGCCCGCTGGGCGACCTCGCGCGCAGCATCAACCACCTGCTGGACCTGACCGACGCCTTCATCCGCGAGTCGCAGGCGTCCCTGCAGCACGCGAGCGAGCGCAAGTACTACCGGCTGGTCCTGGAGCGTGGGCTGCCAGGGACCTACCGCGACGCAGCGCGCCTGATCAACGGGGCGACCGCCCAGATGGCCGCGCAGGCGACGGCGCTCGAGAATGCGCGCGTCGAGCGCTTGCGCCTTGCGGACGACTTCGAGGGGGTGATCAAGTCGGTTGTGGATAGCGTCGCGGCCGCCGCCACGGAGGCCCGGGCCACGGCCGAGGGGCTGTCGGACACGGCCCTGGCCACCAATGCCCAGTCGGTGACGGTCGCGGCCGCATCCGAGGAGGCGTCGGTCTCGCTGGAGACGGTCGCGCAGGCGGCCGAGCATGTGGAACAGGGGGTGAGCCAGATCGAGCAGCAGTCCACGCGTGCGCAGCAGCAGGCATCCACCGCGGTCTCCGCGGCCGAGCGGGCGAATGCGACCGTCTTCGGCCTCGCCGACGCCACCGCGCAGATCTCACGCGTCGTCAAGCTGATCAACGACATCGCCGGCCAGACGCGCCTGCTCGCCCTGAATGCCGCGATCGAGGCGGCGCACGCGGGCGAGGTGGGACGCGGGTTCGCGGTGGTGGCGGCCGAGGTGAAGTCGCTGGCTTCCAAGACGGGGGAAGCCACCGGGGTGATCGGGGCGCAGGTGCAGGCGATCCAGGATGCGACCGGCGAGGCCATCGACGCCATCGATGGGATCACGAGCGCGATCCGTCAGATGCACCAGATGTCCGGCGAGGTGACGGACGCCGTGCGCGGGCAGCGCCAGGCCACGACGGCGATCAACCACAACATTCGCGAAGCCGGCGAGGGGACGCGGCAGGTGGCCAGCGGGATCCAGCTGGTGGCCAGCGCGGTGCGGGACACCAGCGATGCGGCGGGCCAGATGCAGGGCGCCGCCGCCGAGTTGTCCCGCATGGCCGAGCTGCTCCGCAGCGAGGTGGATCGCTTCCTCGCGAGCGTGCGCGGCGCCTAACGCCAGGGGCGGAGCCACCCGGCGGGGGTCACCTCGAGTCGCGGCGCCAGCACGATATCCATCGCCGCGCGCGCCGGGCCATCGGCGGGGGCAACCCGGGCAAGGGCCGTCACCGCCGCGAAGGGATCGGCAGCGCCCGGGTGCACCTGGTACCCGAAGTCCCCGAGCGACCCGATGGTCATCGCACTGAGCGGCATGTTCGGGGTGGCCTCGGCGAACCCGGTCATCAACTCGGCATCAAAGACGGACTCGCGCCAATGCGCCCCCGCCGTCCCTGATCCTCCCGAGTTCTCCACCGGGACGCTGCCCACCCCACAGGCGGTGGTGAAGCCGCTGGCCACACACCCTTCGGTGCCGCGGGTGCCAATGAAGCGCGGATCCACGGCAACGTCCCCCTCGACGAGGTTCTTCGCGCGCCAGAGGGAGCCGACCCCAATCACGTGCAGCATCTCGTGCATCACGACGGCCTCGAACCGCCCGGACGCCACCAGGTTCTGGGCATCAGCGACATCGAACTGCATCAGCCCCACCGCGGTGTGACGGGAGGTGGAGCGGGTCACGCACGGCCCGGCGCGGCCGAGGACCTTGCCAGGGCCGTCGATCTCGCTGACCTCGGCGTAGATCACCACATCGTCGATCGTCTCGGTGATGGGTCCTGCCGGTCCCCCACAGCGCGACGGGTCAAAGTTGGACAGGAACTGCTCGGCGACGTCACCGACGATCACGCCAGCAATCCGGTCGGCTGCCGTCTCGAAGGCCTGGCGGATCGCATCGCTTGGCGTCCCGGAGAAGCGGACCTCGATGTGGTAGTCGGACTGGAATTCCGCACGCAGTGGCGTGGACACCGCGGGATTCGAGGCGAGCACCGCGCGCCCGGTGATGTTTCGCTTCTTGAGGCCCAGACGCCACACCGCGGGCGACGTCGCCCCCTCCGCGTCGGACGTGACCTGGGCGGGAAGCAGGGTCGCGCCCGCCGCGTCCAACGTGAGGTTCACGCGCTCGCCCGGCACCGGGTTGCCGAACTGGTCCGCCACCTGCAGCACCAGTGGCTCGGCCATGCTCGTGCCGGCTAACGCGCGTTTGCCGTTGCCCGAGACCGTGAGGATCTGCGTGGGAGGCCCCGCGACTCCCGTCGCGACGATGAGCAGCGGCGCGAGGCCCTCCACCTTCACCTGCACCGCGTTGCGGCCAGCCCGGGTCCCCAGGATCCACTGCCCCACCGAGGTCCCCCCGGCGGTCGTGCGCGTGGGGGCGGCGATGAGCGTCCCGCCACCTTCGGCCACCGACACGGTGACCGCGACCCCAACCAGGGGCTGGCCATTGGTGCCGAGCACCTGGAAGGTCGGCGCAGGGGTCAGCGCCAGGCCAACCACGGCACTCGGCGCCTGGCTGGTGGCCGCGAGGGTCGCCGGCTTCGCGTTGGACGAGGTGGGATCATCGCCACACGCGACCAACACAAGGACCGCGACAAAGTGTCCGACGGCACGACGACGCATCTCCCCTCCGTGATTCTGGCGCGGCAAGCTACCGGCCCCCGACCACCCGCGCGACCCGTGCCGAGGCCCCCCGCAGGTCACGACACGCCGTCACCGCGCGACCCCAGCTCGC
>JAEUJL010000146.1 GCA_016794835.1 Gemmatimonadota bacterium
GGCGTCTCCGTCGAGGAGCCTGGCGAACTCCTGCAGCTCGACGTTCATCTGATCCTCGAGCGCCGGCGCGGTGGGTCGGCGCAGCAGGGCCTTGGTGGTGAACAGGGCATCCCGCGGTTGGGCGGCGAGGCGCGCCGCCAGTGCGCGGCCGCGCTCGATCAACGCCGCTTCGGGCACCACGTCGTTCACGATTCCCAGGTCACGGGCCTGGGTCGCGTCGACGGGGTCGCCGAGGAGCAGGATGGCGGCGGCGCGACGGTCGCCGACCAGCGCTGGCAGGAGGAGGGACGCGCCCGCCTCGGGGCACAGGCCCAGGGAGACGAACGGGAACTGGAGTCGCGCCCCATCGGCGGCGATGACGAGGTCGCAGTGAAGGAGCATCGTGGCCCCGACGCCGATGGCGATTCCCCCGACGGCGGCAACGATCGGTGTGCGGGTCGTCGCGATCGTCCGGACAAAGCGTTGTGCCTCTCCCCGGGCGCGTGCGGCGGGGTCCAGGAAGTCCGCGACATCGTTCCCGGAGGAGAAGAGGTCGGACTGGCCGTGCAGGTACACCGCGTGCACCGACGGATCGGCATCGGCGGCGAGGAGCGCGTCACTCATCGCCGCGTACATGTCGGACGTGAGGGCATTCTTCTTGTCGCGGCGCTGGATCTCGACCTCGAGGACGCGACCGCTGGTCGTGGTGACGATGTGGCTCATGTGAGGGACGGGAAGGCGAGAATGGCCCACGCTGAAACATGCCGTCGTCGTCGTGGGTATGTGAGGCGCAACGCACCAGGTGAGGACGGCGTGTCCGCTGATTCGAGCAAGGGTGGTGTCTCCGGGATTGCGCCTCGCTGCGGCCGCCGCGCGATGGCCGGGCTGCTCTGGGCGGTTGTGGTGAGCGCCGGGTGTGGCGAGGAGCCGTCCGCTCCGGTCCCAACGACCACTGTCGGGATGTTCGACGCATATTGGGACGCGTTCGATCGGACCTATCCCTACTTCGAGTTCAAGCGGATCGACTGGCAGGCGCAGCGCCTCGCCTTTCGCACGCGGGCTGCCGAGGCGCCTTCGGTGGATTCCCTCGTCCAGGTCCTGCGGGCGATGGTCGCGCCGCTCAACGATGGCCACATCGGGTTCAATGCGCCCGGCGGTCGCTACGTCGGGGCCTGGGTTCCGCGCGGGCAACCCAATTGGGATACGCGGCGCTGGTCCGCCGTGGTGAACGCCGCGGGATGGACGCAGGTGAAGTCCAACCTGGGGTACACGCGATTCGGCGACATCGGGTACGTCAGCATTGGGGGATGGAACAGCGCGCAGTTCACGGAGGCGGACCTCGATGGCGTCCTCACCGCGCTCCGCGGCTCGCGCGCCCTCATCGTGGACGTGCGCCCCAACGGCGGTGGCAACGATGCACTCGCCTTCACCTTTGCCGGACGTTTCTCGGCGGCGGCGATCCCGGCTGGGTCGGTGCGCTATCGCAGTGGCGCGGGGCTCGGGACCCCCACGCCTCGCAGCGTGGCCCCTCGCGGGCCGTGGACCTGGAGCTCGCCCGTCGTGCTGCTCGTGGGGCGCCAGTGCTTCAGCTCCAACGAGAGCTTCATTGCGGCGATGGGCACCTTGCCGCATGTCACGACCATGGGCGACACCACGGGCGGCGGCTCCGGCAATCCCGAGACGCGCGCACTGGGCGGGGGATGGACGTATCGCCTGCCACGCTGGATCGAATACGGTCCGGACGGACGCGTGATCGAGTGGAATGGCATCGCCCCGCGCGTGTTTGTCCCGTTTGATACGGCGGGGCGCCCACTGGCCAGCGACCCGATCATCGAGGCCGCACTGGCACGGCTGCGCAGCGCTCGTTGAGGCCACAGCCGTAGGAGCACCGGGCCGGGCGGGTCGCACAAACCCGGGGCAGGAGCCGGTTGTCTGACCGGGGTCTCACCCCCTCCCCGATGCGCGACCTTCGCTACGCCGCCCGCACCCTGCTCAAGACCCCATTTGTCACCGGGGTTGCCATCCTGTCGCTTGCCCTGGGGATCGGGGCCAACGCGGCCATCTATTCGTTGTACGACCAGGTGCTGCTGCGGCCGCTGCCCGTGCGCGCCCCGGACGAGCTGGTGAAC
>JAEUJL010000160.1 GCA_016794835.1 Gemmatimonadota bacterium
ATCGCCCAGTATAGTCGGTGGCGGCATCCGTCGCGTCACCTCACGGCGCACCACCCCTCGATCAGCCCGCGGATCCTACCGCGTGGGTGACCCCGTGTAGAGTTCCATCCGCTCCTCCACGTGCACCCAGCCGCGCGACACATCGCCCGGGTCGAGCCGGTCGAACATGTAGGAGGCGAGCCGCAGCTCCCGTGACCGGTTGAGCGCGTCAATCGACTCGATCCACGCGCCGCGCCCCGTGCAGACCAGGTACAGCGATGCGCCGCCGTGCAGCTCCCGGACGGAGTCGACCCGCACGCGGCTCCCCAGCAGGGTTGCCACGCGCGACGCCAGCATGGACGCCGACAAGGTGGACGGGCGGGCCGTCGCGTACACCCGCACCTCCATCCGCCAGCGCCCCGGTTCACCGTCGAGGCGTGCCACCTGGATGAGGCTGAACCGCTGCGAGCGCCGCCACGCCGCCAGGGTGCGCGCAAAGGGATCGGTGGATGCTGCCGTCAGGGACAGACGAAAGGCGCGTCCCACCCGGGACACGTCGCCCAACGCGGCGCCGGTCGCGACCAGTGGACGCACGATCCCTGCGATCTCGTCGGGGGACCAGGTGGAAACCATCCCATCGCCCTCGTGCCCGATCGGGTACTCCGCGACGAACGGTCCTGCCCAGGGGCGTGGCTCGGGCGTCGAGACCGCCGGGGTCGTGGGGACCAGGCGCGACCACTGGTGCTTCGTCCACGTGCCTAACGGGATGCCGGCATTGGTTTCCGCCCAGAGTCCGAGCTTGACTTCCTCGCGATAGCGGGCCTCGAACACCAGGTCGCCGCCGCGGTTGCGTGCCACCCGGACCTCGCCGATCACCGTGTCCCGCGGATTCCCGTCACGGTCGCGATACCAGCCCTGGAGGAACCGCTCGCTCACCATGCGACCTGCATCACACGTGTAGTCCGTGCCACGGGTCAATACGTAGCGACGCACGGGGGTGAGGGACAACAGCGCGAGGTTCGCCGCATACTCCTCGTCGGTCATCTGGAAGAAGCTGCCTTCCCGCCACCGCGTGGCGGCGTGCCGCAGCTTGCCCGCCTCGTACTCGCCCGGGTCACCGTGCTCGCGGGACCAGGCGCGTTGCGCGGCGATGAGGGAATCACTGCGGCGCGTGGTGATCACCAGGGAGTCGTCAGCCTCTCCCTCGATGGTGATCGTCTCCCAGTTGAAGCGAGGGCGCCGCCGCCCGATGGATCGCCCCAGGCGTGACTGGACGACCTCGCGCGCGAACTCGACCTTCCACGTCCCGGACAGCTCGGGGCACGCGCCACCCACGAGGGCGGCGACGGTGCCGGGCATCGAGGCCCAGTCATCGGGGTAGCCGTCGCCACACGCCGCGAGGCCAAGGGCAGGGAGCATCCGCAGGCAGATTCGCATCGTTCGGCGCATCACCCCTGACGCGGCAGCGGGACCTTCCGTCACGTGGACGTGTGGCGTCACACGCGCGTGGCGTCCGCTCCGTGCACCGGGAACGATCCGTGGAGCTCGTCCGCGGTGTCCCGCGCGGTTGGACTCGCGTGCGTGCATCCCCATGCTCTGGCGCTTGCCGGAGCCGATCCGTAGCTTCGCGCCATGAGAGTCTCGCTTGTGCTGCATCCCGTGGCTCCGGACGAACGTCACCGCCAGCATCACGTCATCGCCCGGTTTGCAGCGCACCACGGGTTGCAGCTCTCGTTTCACGGGGACCACGTTCGCGTCGAAGGCCCGGAAGGCCGCCTGTGTCGCGCCTTTGGTATCACGCGCGTCGCGCACGAGCATCCGCACGGGGGATTCCGGAGGCACCACACGCACCTGGTCATGCCGACGCACCTGCATGGCGCGGTTGCCCATGTCGTCGGCTTCGACGAGTCGCGGGCGTCGGTCTCACGACTCCACCACCTGCGGGAGGCGCGGAGCCACCATGCCGCGCCGCGTGCCCGGGGGGGCACCGCGCCGATCCCGGTCGCCCGCCTCCTGGAGCACTACAACTTCCCAGCTGACCTCGACGGGACGGGACAGCGCATCGCCATCATCTCGCTCGGCGGTGGCTTTCATGAATCCGACCTCGACGGGTTCTTCAAGCGGGCCGGGTTGCGGCGGCCGGACATTCGCGCCATTCCCGTGGACGGAGGGAAGAACGCGCCATTGCCGATGGCCCGCCTCAAGCGGGTGATGGCCGCGTACAACACGCCATCGATCTCGCTGGGCCAGCTGTGGCGCGACTTCCCGAAGGACCTGAGCGCCGCGATCAGTACGGTCGAGGCCACGATGGATGTCGAGATCGCCGCCGCGGCCGCCCCTGGCGCACGCATCGAGGTCTATTGCGCGGAGAACTCGCCGCAGGGGCTGTATCACGCGATCCGCGCGGCGATCAGTGGGAGCGATGGAACGCCACCGGCAGTGATCTCGCTCAGCTGGGGATGGCCCGAGGAACAACTGAGCGGGGAGAGCGCCAGTGCCATCAACCAGGCCATGGAGCTGGCCTGGAACGCCGGGGTCTGCGTGTGCTGTGCGTCGGGGGACAGCGGGTCCGTCGGACTGGCGGACGACGACATCGCGTCCGATGCGGCGTCGGTGTTGTTCCCCGCGTCGAGCCCGTGGGTGCTGGCGTGCGGGGGAACGGAAGTGGAGGTGCATGGTGCCACGTTCCGCCGCGAGACGGCGTGGAACGCCGTGGGACGAGGGGTGCAGCAAGCCACGGGAGGCGGTGTGAGCGGTGCATTCAGGGCTCCGGCGTGGCAACAGGGTGCGGCGGTGCCGTCCCGCGCGACCCTCAATGGGGCCGCGTGGATTGCGCCATCGGTTCCGCCCGAGACGCGTGCCGCGTTCGTCGGTCGCGGTGTTCCCGATGTTGCCGCGTACGCGGCACAGGATCCCGGGTACCTGCTCCACGTGGGCGGCACCGACTGCGGCGCGGGCGGAACGAGCGCGGCGACCCCCCTGTGGGCGGGACTCGTGGCACGGTTGGCGCAGGAGGTGGGCGGGAAGGTTCGCCTGCTCCCGCGCCTCGTCTATGCGCCCACGTTCGCCGACGCATTCCGCTCGATCGAGTCGGGTGACAATGCGATCCGCGGCGCCACCTCCGCCGCTTCGTTCGCGGCCGCGCCAGGGTGGAGCGCCTGTTGTGGTGTGGGCGCACCGGATGGCCAGCGACTGCGCGAGCGACTGGTGCAGGCGCTTGCTGCTCCCCACGGGTAGTGTCCCTCGACTATTTCGTCGTGGGTCCGCGGGTCGCGCTCCAGACGCGACCACATGGTGATCCCGGTCCGGCGCCGCGTCTCGACCTGAGTGTCCTCCTGCCCCCGAACCGCGAGATCGGGTGGCTGCGCACGCGACTGTTCAGTGACCACGTCTTGGTGGACCTGCAATGGCACGAGGACGGATCGCGGCGCTACGACGTGGAAGCCGTGCGGCTCGCCGCGCGCGTGCTCGCGAGGCTGACGGCGGTCGAGCTTCGCGTCGCGACGGTCGCCGCCACGGAGGCTCGCCGACGGGCCCTTGAGGCCGATGGGTTCGTGCACGCCGGGGACGGTCGCTGGCACCTCATGCCGGGCCGCCTGGCGACTCCCGGGTCGCGAGCGGCGACCATGGACGAACTCTATGCGGATCCCTTTCGCGTCGTGTGGAACTTCGAGGCCCGACCCTGGGATACGCTCGTTCCCCTTCTCGCACACGCCGCCCGGTGCGACCGCTTTCGGGTGCTCGACATTGGCTGCGGCTTCGGCAAGAATGCGCGGTTGCTCGAGCGGCTGGGGATGGACGCCCACGGGATCGACGTCTCGCCGCGCGCGATCGCGGGTGGCGCACCCTGGCTGCGACATCCCGAGCGGTTTGCCGCGGCCTCGCTGGACGCACTGCCGCATGACGACGCCTCCTTCGACGCCGTGCTCGATGTCGGGTGCCTCCACTGCCTCCCGGGGGAGCTGCGTGAACCCGGTGTGGCGGAGGTGGCGCGCGTCATGAAGCCGGGCGGTTGGCTCTTCAGTCGAGTGCTCCTGCCCCGGGACCAGGCGTGGCTGCGTGCCCAGGCCTATGTCGTCGATGCCCTGGGACTCGAGCCGCCGGCATTGGTGGGCTTGCTCGAGCCGTACTTCGAGGTGGCGTGGACCACCGATCCCCAGGCGGTGCAGGTGCGCGCGCGCCGCCGGGGCGCCGGCGCCTAACGGGGCGGGACGTACGGGGTCGTGATCAGCGTCAGGGGTGCGCCACCGTTGAGCGGACGGCCGCAGCCGCTGATCCCGATGACCCCCTCCTGGAGCGGATCAAGCTGCAGCACGTCCTCGATGTTGATGTCGTTCACGGCGCCCGTATAGAACGCCCCCAGTCCCATGCGCTGGCACAGCAGGTAGAGCGTCTGGCTGAGGTGCCCCGCATCGACATGGATCACGCGGTACGATTTCGGCGCGCGTCGGTACTTCCAGAAATTGCGATACCAGCGCGCGGTGAGGATGAACACGGCATGCGCCGAGCGAAAGTACGACTGACCGAGGGCCATCGTCTCCACCATCTGCTCGGCCTCGGGCCGCGTCATCGGCCGGAGCAGCTCGAGTGCGTGCCGCTCCACGCTGTAGTGGTACAGCCCGGTCTCGACCCCGCGCACGTTGAGCACGAGCGGGTACGCCTCGATGGGATGGAGTGAGCCGCCCGACGGACTCGTCTTGCGAATGCCGACCAGGCCCGGGATGAGCTCAACCGTGCTCTGGGCGCCGTAGGTGTAATAGAGAAGGGTGGAGAGTTCCTCCGCGGTCACCGGGTTCGCCTGGTCGTAGACGCGGATGGTCTTGCGACTCGTGAGGAGGTCGAACAGCTCCCCTCGAACGCGCGGGATCGGCAGCTCCAGGGCCTCGCGGGGGTTGTCCACCCGATGGAAGTGCGGAGGCGGAGGCCCGTACCACGCGTTGGCGGCGAGGGACCGCGACATCGACGACGCGAGCTCGACGTATTCCTGGAGGCGCTCGCGGGAGTCCGCGGGCGCCCCGGACGGCGCTTCGACAGCGTGGACCACCTGTTCCCCGACGTCCTGGTCCTTCACTCGACTCATGACGTGGTAATGGGCGGCATACTCGTCCCAGTCGATCGCTCCAAAACGCTCTTCCCGCGCACGCAACGCCGCATGCGCCCCTTCCGCGGGATCCGCGAGCACCAGCCCCGCATCAATCAGCGGGGCCGCGGTCTCTCGCGCGGATGGGTGCGGGACCTGGTCGATCTGCAGCCAATGCGAGGAGGGGAGCGCCGACAACAACTGGAGCTCCAGCTCTGACAGGACGTAACGCTCACCCGTCAGCAGCGTGATGGCCACGAGCCGTTCTTCATGGGAAACGGCGATGCTGCCTTGCAGCATCGCCGTCAGGTTCAACAGCGGTCGTGGCTCGTAGCGTAACGTGATGCCGCGCGCACGCCGGACTCCGTGCAACACCCTATCGCCGCCGACGTTTGGAGGACTTCTTTGCGCCAGAGGACTTGGCCGGGGCGGCGGCATCGTCCGCTGGGGCCGGGTTCGGAGTGGGCTCCGCGCCGGAGGCGTACGAGGCCGGTCCGTAGGTCTGTGGATCAGCACCGGCTGCGTAAGACGCCGGCCCATAGGTCTGCGGGGCAGCACCAGCCGCGTAGGACGCCGGCCCATAGGTCTGCGGGGCAGCACCGGCCGCGTAGGATGCCGGCCCGTAGGTCTGCGGGGCAGCACCGGCCGCGTAGGACGCTGGCCCATAGGTCTGCGGGGCAGCAGCAGCCGCGTAGGACGCCGGCCCATAAGTCTGCGGGGCAGCTCCGGCCGCGTAGGACGCCGGCCCATAAGTCTGTGGGGCAGCACCGGCCGCGTAGGACGCCGGCCCATAAGTCTGCGGGGCAGCACCAGCTGCGTAGGATGCCGGCCCATAGGTCTGCGGCATGGCGGCGTAGGACGCGGGGCCGTACGTCTGCGGCATGGCGGCGTAGGACGCGGGGCCGTACGTCTGCGGTACGGCCGCGTAGGACGCGGGGCCATACGTCTGCGGTACGGCCGCGTAGGATGCCGGCCCATAGGTCTGCGGCATGGCCGCGTAGGACGCGGGTCCATACGTCTGTGCCGCGGCGACTCCGGCGTACGATGCCGGCCCGTAAGTCTGCGCGGCAGCGGCGGTCGGTTGCGGGATGACGAAGCTCAGGTACGCGCGTGCCAAGCCGCCCGGCGCCTCGATCGCCTGCAGGAGCGACGCGAACGCCGCCTTGGGCGGGAGGGCGATATCGTCCGGCATGTCCGCCGTGCTCAGGGCAATGCCGTACTCCGCGAGCACCGCCCGGGGACGCTCAACGAATCTGGCGCGGAACGCATCATCGCTCGACAGCTGCTCGAGCAGCTGCTTCAGCTTTGATGCCGAGAGGTCAAGCTTGGAATCGGACATGGTTCACGTCCTCGGGTTCGGGTGACTGGCTCAGACTGCCAGCTGTTCGATCGGTGTGTAGGCGCCGGTGTAGCCGACCTGTTTCGACTGCAGGAAGTACTGGAACAATGAGATGATCCTGGGATCGCGCAGTGGTGATCGTGCTGCCACGCCGATCAGGACCACCTCCGTGTGGAGCGCATTCGCGATCTCCGTGTTGGAGAGCGACCGGCCAGCGGGCGTCATCCAGCACAAGGCGTCGGGCGACATGCCGACGGGAGTGCCGTGCGGGCCGAATGCGATGAGGTTCTCTCCCGCGGTCTTGACCACGGTGGAACCTTGGGCAGCATCCTGGATGGTGACCTGCAGGTAGTCCTGCGCCACCGTGTCGACCCGCGTGATCGTGCCGCGTACGATCTGTCGCGCCCACACGCCGCTCGAAGCCAGCAGCGCGAGCACCGCATCGACTGGAGTGGCGGAGGTCCGCTGGGCGGCGCCGATCGCGCGTGCCAGCGAGAGTGTTCCCTGGATGGGGAGAGCCGCCGACAGCGCGTCACCCGGGGTCCCCCACATGACCACCGCGGCCACGCCGAAGTTGTTGGCGAGGCAGATCCCATTCACGATCATGTGGCAGTCGAGCGCCGTATCGGCCTCGATCACCACGGTCGCCGATGCGACCGCGTTGGCGGTCACCGCGGGATTCGCGGGCGGACCGGTGAGGGCCCACGTGGTGACCATGAGTCCGGGCACCGCGCGGCCCGCGCCATCCGCGTCCACGACGGCCATGCCGCGACGTTGTGCGGTGATGAGGGCCGGGATCACGGCGCCCTGCACGCCAATGTCGACGGGGGCGAGCCGCCGGACGGACGCACCGTGCGACGACAGCATGAGCGCATTGAAGCGATCGAGTGCGTAGCTGACCGGCATCGGATCCATGACATCCTGCCCCTTGGTCTCCGATCCCACAAAGCAACACGCCGCCGTCAGCCCCGGTGCCGCCGCTGCTTCCGTCACGCTCAGCAGCGACACGGTGGCATCGTCCGGGAACTCGTGCTCGATCATCGTCAGCGCGGAGGCGAGCGTTCCCCCGCCGCCGGCTCCGAGAAACGCGGTGCCGTTCGCGATGTCGATCAGGTCCTGCTTGGTCAGCGAGGTCGGCATGGCGTCGGGGGCCGGCTAGCGGTCGGGCGGGGAAGACTCAAGTGCCTGCCGGCACTCCGCGACAAGGGCAGCGCCTTCGAGGGTTTCCAGTCCGCGCTGCGAGAGGAACGTGGAGAGGGCTGTCGCCGCGCGCAAGGCCAGATGGTGCAGCCCGCGCTCCCGTCCGCGCTCCACCGCTTCCAGCAGCAACGCCCGAACCTGCCCATCGTCTGCGGTTCCGCGCTCAGCCAACAACTCGGCCTTGAGGCGCAACAGTTCCGGCTCGTACGCCAGCTCGCGGCACTGGTCATTGCGCGCCACCGCCAGGACGTTGTTGAGCGCGTCCAGGGCCTCGTCGATGTGTCCCGCCCGTCGAAAGACGCCGCACACGAGGATGGCCGCATACGTCTGCGCGAGTCCGCCGACGTTTGACGTATAGAAATGGTAGGTCTGGCGCACCTCGTCGATCACCTCCGCCACCCGCCCCTGCTCCGCCATGGCCCAGCCCCGGAACAGGGTCCCGAAGAGTGCGTAGACGAACAGCCCGTGTGCCTGGGCAAGGGAGAGCAACGACTGGCCGGCTTCCAGGGCACCGCCGACGTCGCCATGGTTCACGAAGTAGCAGCACGACGTGTTGAGCGCGAGCGCCCGGCTCAGTGGATGGTCAAGCGCCAACGTCAGCCGCTGTAGCTCGTCGTGCCGGGTGTGTGCCGCGACTTGCTGCCCGCGGAGTTGCGGAATCCACGACGCGAACATGAGCGCCAGCACCCCGGGATCCATGCCGAAAGACACGGCGTGCCTCGCATGCTTGGCCATGTCGTAGCGCGCGAGGGCCGCGAGCGAGTTCTCCAGGGCGCCGTCGAAGTCCGCGAGCCAGAACTGCGTGTTCGCGAGCGCCACATGTGACTGGATGCGCAGATCCTCGTCGCCCGAGCGGATGGCCTCGGCCTGGCACTCCTCCGCGAAGGTCAGCGCCGTCGGGTACTGCGCCCGGAAGAGATGCAACTGCCAGAAGCCGTAGAGCACCGCACCCAGTTCGGGCCGATCGCCGAGCTGGAGACAGAGCTCCCGGCAACGACTCAGTTCCACTCGCACCTGCTCCGACGCCGGACCGACGGTTGCCCGGTGCACGGTGGCGAGGCGAACGCGTGCCAGGAGCTCCAGTTCGTCCCGGCGCCGGCCGGCCGGCAACGCGGCGACATGCTGAAGCGCGCGGGTGAAGTACGACTCCGATTCCCGGTAGCCGGACACCATGAGCTGGTGCTCACCCGCGCGCGTGGCGTACGTCGCCGCCTTGTCGAGCACGGCGGTGGAGGCACCGTGTGCGGGAACGGCACGGTCCCAGTGAAAGGCGAGCTGCAGGACACGCTCGTCGTCCGCCACTCCATCACCCGCGGCCTGGCGCTCCAGGATGCGGCCCACCTCCGCGTGCAGCTCATGGCGTGCGTCGCGCAACAGGGCGCCGTACGTCGCCTCATGCAGCAGGGCGTGACGGAACGAATAGCGTGCGTTAGGCAGCGCCCCCGACTGGATGAGGACGTCGCTGTCGGTCAGCTTGATCAGCGCGCGCTGCAAGGACACTTCATCGGAGCGCGACAGCGCAAGCAACGTGTGGTAGTCGAACTGACGCCCGATCACGGCACCCATCTGCGCCGTCGCGCGGATGGGGCCGAGGCGGTCGAGCCGCGCCATGAGTGAATCCTGCAGTGTCGCCGGAATCGCAAACTCGGTCGTGTGTCGTGCGTCCGGTGCAGTCGCTGGTGCCGCGACCGCGGCCACGACGCTCTTGGTCAGTTCCTCGGCGTAGATCGGGACGCCTTCAATGCGCTCCAGGAGCTGGTCGAGGACGCTCGCGGGCAACGAGTCGCCCCCGACCATGTTCCCGACGATTTCGCGAATGAACTCGGGAGGGAGCGGTTGGAGCGGCAGCGCGGCGACGAGCGACTCCCAACCGCTTGGCACCTCGAAGTCGGGGCGCGCGGTCAGCAGGGTGAGCATGCCGCGGCTCGGAGCGGCGGACGCCAGGCGCCGTACCACATCCAGCGTCGCCGAATCGGCCCAGTGCAGGTCCTCGATCACGAGCAGGAGCGGCGTACTGATGTGCGCCAGGCAATAGCGTTCAAGCGCCCCCTCGATCCGGCCACGGAGCGCCATCGGGTCGACCGGCTCCACATCGGCCGGCGTCGGCACCAGGAGGAGGGCGCATAACGCCGCGAGATCGCTGCGGAGTTCCGGGGCGCGCGCCTCCAGGAGCCGCGCAAACTTCTCGAAGCGCACGCGCCCGGGGTCGCCGGGGGCAAATCCCGCCATCGAACTCAGGTGTTCGACGAACGGATGAAATGCGCTCTCGCGGTACATCGCCTGGCAGCGGAGCTCGAGCCGCGCGTGGCTGCCCCCGGCGTCTGCGTGATCCTTGAGGAACTGCACGACGCGGGATTTCCCGATGCCGCCATCTCCGGTGACCAGGATCGATGCGCCCTGGCCCCCGCGCGCGCTGGCCCATGCGCGCACCAGGCGCGCACGCTCCGGCGATCGGTCGACGAGCGGCGTCGTGGCGACGCGATGGCTCTCATTGAGCACATCGAACGCCTGCAGCACGCGGAAGATCGGCATGGGCGTGGGCACGCCCTTCAAGGCGTGCGATCCCATCGGCTGCGTGTGAAAGCGCCTGGCGATCAGGCCAGCGGTTACCTCGCTCACGACCACCGTGTTCGGCTCCGCGATGGCCTGGACGCGGGCGGCGATGTTCGGGGTGTCTCCCACGGCGAGCCGTTCGGTGCGTGCACCACCGCCCATCTCGCTGACCACGACGACGCCGGTGTGGACGCCGATCCGGACCGGCAGGTCTGGCTGGCCGGGGCGGCGCGTGGTCGCGTTGGAGCGTTGGATGGACTCGACGATCGCGAGCGCCGCACCGACGGCGCGAGCCGCCGAATCCTCGAACGCCGTGGGATATCCGAAGTACGCCAGGATGCCGTCACCCGTGTACTGCGCGACGTGGCCACCGAAGCGGAAGACCTCACTGGTGGCCGCTTCCTGGTATCCCTTGATGATGGCACGCGTGTCTTCCGGATCGAGCGTGACCGACATCTCGGTCGATCCCACCAGGTCGCAAAACATCACCGTGACCTGGCGTCGCGCTCCTTCGGTTGAGATCGCGGAGGGACGGGCCGCTGCCGGCTGCTCGGCCGTCAGGGACGTCCCGCATTCCGGACAAAACTTGGGCGTTCCCGCGATCGCCGTCCCACACCCGGCACAGCGCATGCGCTATGCCCCCAGCACGCCGCTACCGCGTGGCCGCGGCGTCGGCTTGAGCTGCCCCCGCGCACGCGCCTCGTCTCGCAGCTCGGGCGGTGTGGGGTAGCACAGGGCGCTCTGGCTGTAGCCGCACCGGACGAGTGCCTGGAGGAAGGCGATACTCGCCCGATTGGGATCCAGCACCGTGGCCGGGAAGCGGGCCTCGACGAGGCGCTTGGCCAGCGGCTCCGCGACCCCCATGAGGGCGCCGCATCCGAGGAGGATCGCCTGGGCACCATCGTGGGTGATCGCGGCGACACTCGCGTCAAAGGCGTGGTCAACCACCCGGTCGAGATCAGCGAGGTCGGTCATGCGGATGTCCATGGGACGCACCGAAGCGAGCGACTCCGTGAGCCCGAGCATGCGCGGGTGTGAGATATCCAGCCCGACCAGCGTGTCGTTCAGCGTGAGGATCGAGAACGTCTCCGCAAGCGAGAGGGCAATGCTCGCCTGGGGGACAAACGCATCGACGACGGGAATCGCCAGCACCTCGCGGCAAGCCTCGACTCCGCAGCCGTCGAAATCGGAGACGAAGACGCCGTCGTAGTCGGGGCCGATGTCCGCGACCAGCTCCACGACGTGGCGCGCATTGTGGTCAAGGGAAAAGCGGCTCTGGATCGCAGGAAAACCCTTTCTGATGTTGACGACATCGAGGGTGAATCCGGGCGCGACGACTGGGGCGACGTACTCCCGGGCGCGATCATTGTACTGGTCCGTGTTGACGGGGATGACCATCAACAACTTCTTGTCGGTTGGCACTGGGGCGCTCCTACGAGGCAGGCAGAAGCTATCGGAGCGCTATGCCCGCGCAATAGCGAGGCAGGGCGCGCCGCCCGCCCAGGTCCCACATGGCGACACCACGATCGTGAGGGTCTGCGGTGCATCGGGTCGCGTCGCAGGTGGCCCGGCGCTGTCGCAGGCGGTGCGTCGGGAGCATGGGGTCAGGCACCCCCCGAGGTGACCGCCTGAGACCTCTCTAATAGGAAGGGGCGGTCCCTCGGTTCCCGAGAGCTATCGGGACCACCGGATACCGGCGGTCCCTCGATTCCCGAGTGGCTCAGCGGGCCACATGTCGCCGCATGGCTTCCAGTCCCTCCTCGAGCTGCGGCATGCTGGAGGTGTACGACATCCTGATGAACTCGTTCGCGCGGTGGTCGCCAAAGTCCTTGCCCGGCGTCACCGCGACCCCGGTGGCCTGCAGCAAGCCCATCGCAAAGCCCCAGCTGTCCCGCGAGTGTGCCGTGATGTCGGCATAGACATAGAAGGCACCATCCGGCTCGCACGGCACCTGCAGCCCCATCTCCGCCAACGCCGGGATCAGGTAGTCGCGCCGCCGCTGCATCTCCGCGCGCTGCACTTCATAGATGGCCGTGCTCTCGGGCTCGAGGGCCGCCACGCCGGCCCACTGCGATGGCGCCGCGGGACAAATATAGAAGTGCGCCTGCATGCGGCTGATCGCCTCCAGCGCCCACGGCGGCACCACGAGCCAGCCGAGTCGCCATCCGGTCATGCAGTAGTACTTGGAGAACGAGTTCACGACGAACACGTCGTCGCCTAACGACGCTGCGGACGGTGGCTGGTGGCCATACGTCAGGCCATGGTAGATCTCGTCCACGACCAGCACGCCGCCGCGCGCGCGCACCACCTGGTGGATGGCGGCCAGCTCGCCGGGATCGATGCTCGTCCCCGTGGGGTTCGACGGTGAGGCGATCATCACGCCGCGCGTCCGGTCGTTCCATTCGCGATCGACCATCTCCGCCGTCAGCTGGTACCGCGTCTCGGCGCCCACGGGGATCAACTGCGCGGTCGCGCCACACCCCGTCAGCACCGCCCGGTTGGAGGGATAGGCCGGGTCGGCCATCATGATCGCATCACCGGGCTCGGCAAAGGCCATGAACGCCAGGGTCAACGCGCCGCTCGCGCCCACAGTCACCACGATGCGCTCGGCGTCCACGTCCACCCCGTACCGATTGACATAGTGCTGCGACAAGGCTCGGCGCAGCGGCGGGATGCCGAGCGGTTGCGTGTAATGCGTTTCACCGCGCAGGGCGGCATCCATGCCGGCGCGGACCACCCGCTCGGGGGTGTGAAAGTCCGGTTCGCCAACGCACATGAGGATCGTGCGCCCCTTCTCCGCCAGGACCAGCGCCTGTCGATAGATGTCGACGGCGTAGAACGGCTGGATGAGTTGGGCGCGGGTCGCGAGACGGGGGGCAGTGTGGTGCATGGGCGAGGCGAGGCGTCGAGCAAAGTTACTCTGGCGCCGGACGGTTGACGGGCGCAGGTGCGAGGTGCACCGTCCCGCGCGTCTGCCGTCTGCTCCCCCCGCCCCGCCCCGTCTTGACCCTCACCACTCGCGTCCTCGTCGCCCTCGTCGCCGGCTTTGCCGGAGGGCTGGCCCTGAGGCCCGTCGCCGGCACGGCCGGGGTCAGCCAGTTCGTGGCCACCCTCGAAGTCATCGGATCGCTCTGGGTCAATGCGATCCGCATGACGGTGGTCCCGCTCGTCGTCTCGCTTCTCGTCACGGGGGTCAGCTCGGCGGCCGATGCCCGCGTGGTGCGCAGCGTCGGCGGGCGGGCGTTTGCTTCGTTCATCGGACTGCTGGGGCTCGCCGCCGTGGTGGGACTGTTGATCGTCCCCCTGCTGTTCGCGGGGCTCACCATTGACCCTGCCACGAGTGCCAGCCTGCGCGAGAGCGCCGTCTCGGGCGCGTCCGAGGTGGTGACCGCGACCAAGGCCGTCCCCACCTTCTCGCAATTCCTCACCAACCTCATCCCGATCAACCCGGTCAAGGCCGCCGCCGACGGCGCGATGTTGCCCCTGGTGATCTTCTCCGTGTTGTTTGGCTTTGCGCTCCTGCGCTTGTCGGCGGAGCAGCGGGGGCCGGTCCTGACCTTCTTCAAGGCGCTGGGCGATGCCATCCTGGTGCTCGTCCGGTGGATCATCAGCCTCTCCCCGGTCGGCGTCTTCTGCCTGATGCTCCCGATGGTCTCGCGCACCGGGTTGGATACGGCCAGCGCGCTCACCTACTACATCGTCGCGATGGCGGCCGCGAACGTCATCCTCATCGTGCTGCTCTACCCGACGGTGTGGATCACGGCGCGGGTGTCCATGGCGCGATTCGCCCGCGCGGCCCTGCCGGCGCAAGCGGTCGCGGTGAGCACACGGTCGTCGCTGGCCTCGTTGCCCGCGTTGATCGAGGGAGCGGAAACACGACTCGGCCTGCCGGAGTCGGTGACGCGGGTCGCGTTGCCGCTCGCGGTCTCCACCTTCAAGATCGGGTCGCCCGTGGTCTGGACCGTGGCATCGATCTTCCTCGCCCGGCTCTACGGGGTGGACCTCACCGTGGCCGATCGCCTGACGATCGCCGCGACAGCGGCGCTGTCGTCATTTAGTGTTCCCGGCGTGCCGCACGGATGGCTCCTCCTGCTGTCACCCCTCATCGCGTCGCTGGGGATCCCGGTGGAGAGCATCGCGCTCCTGTTTGCGGTCGACGTCATTCCTGACACCTTCGCGACGACGCTCAACGTCACGGCGGACATGACGAGTGTGGCGATCGTGGCAGAAGGGCCAGGGGCCGAACCACACGGGCGAAGCACGGGCGGTATGAGCAGCACGAGCAGCACGTGAAGCACGGGACTGGAGTGCTCCGCGCCGTCGTTCTCGGCCTCCTGGTTGGCGGTTGCACCCCGGACGTACCGGATCGCTCGGCCATCGTGGCGCGCGTGGCTGACCTGGTCAGCAATCCCAATCCCGAGGGGATCGACACGCTGGAGTTCGTGACGATCGGCGAG
Source organism: Gemmatimonadota bacterium (assembly GCA_016794835.1). Classification (GTDB taxonomy): domain Bacteria; phylum Gemmatimonadota; class Gemmatimonadetes; order Gemmatimonadales; family Gemmatimonadaceae; genus RBC101. The sequence continues at coordinate 14,609 of JAEUJL010000160.1, forward strand.
ACGCGGCAAGCGATCTCCATCCGCGGACGCGATCGCAGGAACCCGATCCTGCTGTTCATCCATGGCGGCCCCGCCAGTCCCACCATGGGGATGAGCTGGGCGTTCCAGCGCCCATGGGAGGACTACTTCACGGTCGTGCAGTGGGACCAGCGCGGGAGCGGCAAGAGTGTCATTGCCGAGGCCGATCGCGCCCGGCTGGCCAGCACGATGACCCTGGACCAGTTCGTGCTCGATGCGGAAGCCATCGTCGACCACCTGCGCCAGCGCCTTGGGCAGGAGAAGGTCATCGTGATGGGATGGTCGTGGGGCACCGCGATTGGTGCGCGCCTCGCCATGCGTGTG
>JAEUJL010000178.1 GCA_016794835.1 Gemmatimonadota bacterium
TCGGTCGGGACCCACCGGCCGATCATGTTGATCGAGCCGGGAAAGACCGCCGCCTCGCCGAGGCCGAGGGCAATGCGCGCGGCGATGAGCATCGCGAACGACGCCATCGCGGCCGGCGGGGTGAGGGCGGTGAACAACGACCACCAGAGGACAGCGACCCCCAGCACGATCCGCCCGCCCCACCGGTTGGCGAGGCTCCCGGCCACGACCTGGAGCAGGAGGTAGCCGATGAAGAACGAGGACAGGACCAGCCCCTTGGTTGCCTCGTCCCAGCCCAACTGCTCCTGCATGGCGATCGCCGCGATGGAGATGTTGGTGCGGTCCAGGTACGAGATCAGGACGGCCGCGAAGCAGAGGAGGACGACGCGGGTGGTGATGGTGCGGGCGGGGGCGGCGGCGGGGGCGGTCATGGCGCGCGAACTTGGCATGGGCCATGGGCGACCGCAACTCGGGCCGGGCCGGCGTTCCCGCGATCCGCAGTCCTGCCGTCTGCCGTCCACCGCCCCAAGCACGTACCTTCCCAGCAACCCCCAGACCCGCGCCATGCTCTACTCGATCATCCTCGCCTCGCACAACGCCCTTCGGTGGCTCGTCGTCCTCGCTGGCGTGTGGGCCGTTTTCCGCGTGTGGAGGGGCTGGATGAGCCGCGCGGTGTGGGCGGAGGCCGACCTGAATGTCGGGCGACTCTTCGTCAACGCGATCTCGATCCAGTTCGTGCTCGGGCTCGTTCTCTATGGAGTGAGTCCGCTCATCCGGCAGGGGATGTCCGACATGGGGACGGCGATGCGGACCGCCGGGATTCGCTACTTCATGGTCGAGCACGTCGTGATGATGCTCGTGTCGATCGCGCTGGCGCACATCGGGTTGGCCAAGGTCAAGAAGGCCACCACCGACTCCGCGCGTTTCCAGGCGGCCACCATCTGGTGGGGGATCGCGGTGGCTTCGGTGCTCGGCTTCATCCCGTGGAACCGGCCGCTGTTGCCCTTCTGATCCACCGCGGCTGCCGCCGTGCCACGACGTCGGCGGCAGCGCTCAGTCATGCGCCGTTGATCCGGATCACCTAACGTCAGGCCGTTGTGGCACCAGTCGGCGCAAACGGCAGCTCGACCACGAATCGCGCGCCGCCCCCCGCGCCATCCTCGACCCGGATCTCTCCCTCGTGGAGCCGCACGATGTCGCGGACCACGGCGAGCCCGATGCCGCTCCCGGCGGTGGTGCCGGCAAACCGGCCCAGGCGGACAAACGGCTCAAAGAGCTTGCCTCGACTCTCCAGCGGAATCCCTTCGCCACCGTCCTCGACAGCGAGCACGGCCAACTCCTCCTCACGCATTACCTCGATGCGCACGACCTGCCCGGTCGGGCCATACTTGAGCGCGTTGTCGAGGAGGTTCACGACGACCTGACGCATCGCGCGAGGGTCGGCATGGATCACGATCCCGGACGGCGCGTCCGCCAACAGTCGCATCCCCTTACGCTCGGCCACGGGGACGTACCCCTCGACGATATCCTCGACCAGTTCGCCCAGGTCGGTGCGCTCCATCTCCAGCCGGGCGCGATCGGCGTCGAGCTGGGCGAAGACCAGCACGTTCTCCAGCAGGTCGCCCAGGCGGCGGGTCTCGCGACTAATGATCCCCAGCCACTTCTCCTGCTCCGCGCTCGACGCCGCGCGCCCGAGCAGGATGGTCTCGGTGAACAGCCGGATTTGCGCGAGGGGGGTGCGCAGCTCGTGCGAGACCGAGGCGACGAAGTCGCGACGGGTGCGCGCGAGGGTGCGTTGACGGCCGAGGTACCAGGCGACCGCCGCAGCGAGCTGCAGGGTGAGGAGGGCGATGACAACGTGCACGGGGACGCGGAATGCACCAACGGACACCAACACGCTGCGCTGCTGCGTGGCATTGAACCGATCGCGAAGCCGCGCGACGAGGTCTGGATGCAACGAGGCGGTGGAGAGCAGGCCAACCGTGCTCCGCTCATCGAGCGTTCCCACCGGCGAATCGGCGAAGTGGGGGCGCGACGCAAACAGCGTGCGGCCGCGCGCGTCGTCCACGGTGATGGCGAAGAGGGAGTCCATCTGCACGGGGTCGAGCTTCCAGCGCAGGGTGGAGTCGCCGAGCCATGGAGGGAGCAGGGGCAGGGTCGGGAGGAGTCGTCGTCCAATGGACTGCCACGCGGCGTCCCGGCGAATGGCGAACCCCGCCATCAGCGCATCGCTGCGTTGAACGTACCCGACCTCGAACCCGCTGCCCTCGGGTAGGGTGAGCGCAAATGAACGATCGCCGACCTGCGCAGGGTCACGACGCTCGTTGTGGGCAAGCGCCGGACCCAGGGAGGCGGCGGTGACGCTGTCGCGGACCGCGCCAAAGGTTTCGGGGATGTCCTGTCCCTGGCGCAGGATGAAGACACCGCCGTTTGCATCGGTGACCGGGAGCCCGAAGCGTGCGAGCTCGGGGAAGGCGCGCTCCGCCAGTGACGGGGCAGTGACGGCGCGAGGGTCGAGCGCGGGATCAGTCACGCTGGCGAGCGAGAGGAGTCGCGCCGACTCGAGTTCCGCCCGGACTCCTTCCGTGACCAGTCGTGCCCCAAAGGCGGCCAGCTCGGCGATGGCACGATCCGTGGCAGTGAGGTGCGCGCGCCAGGCACTCCGCAGG
>JAEUJL010000256.1 GCA_016794835.1 Gemmatimonadota bacterium
GCGACGGGGCGGTCACGGGCGAGCGCCCCGGGGTGGTGCTGCGTGGCCGGGGCGCGCGGCCCAGGCCACGTTAGGCTAGTCGCTCCGCAGGGCGCGCATCGGGCCGGCGTTCGCCGCGCGGCGCGCGGGAAGGTAGAGCGCGATGCTCGCCAGCACCGCCAGCAACACCACGCAGGCGGCGTAGGTCAGCGGGTCCCGGGGCGAGACCGCCAGGATGCTCCCGGCCGCCGGGAGCGCCAGCGCCGCACCCAGCACGCCCACCGCGAGTCCGATCGCCACGATCCGCAGCGAGGGCACCATCACCTGGCGGACCAGCTGCCCCTTCCCGGCCCCGAGCGCCAGCCGGATGCCAAACTCGCGTGAGCGCTGGCCCACTGAATACGCAATGACGCCATAGAGGCCCACGAGGGTCTGCAACAGGCCGAGGAGCCCGATCGCCAGGGTCAGTGCCGAACCGATCCGGTAGAGCAGGAAGGCCTTCCCGTCGTGGAGGAAGGAGAACATCGACCGCAGGTCCCCCACCGCCACCCCGGGGTCGAGGTCGCGCAACACCCGCCGGATCCCGTCCAGTGCCAGCGCCGGGTCGCCCGCCGTGCGAACAAAGAGCGCGTGCCGGAGTCCCGGCCATTGGGCATACGGCAGGAAGAACTGCGGCACGGGTTGTTCCGTCGGGAACTCCGAGATCACGCGCTTCACGACCCCGATCACCTCGATCGGCGTGGAATCGCCCGCGATGCGGAATCGCTCGCCCACCACGTTCGATCGCTCCGGCCAGAACTGGCGGGCCAGCACTTCGTTCACGAGGGCCCGCCGCGGGGCAGTGGAATCATCCTGGGCCTCGATGGCACGCCCCGCGACCAGCCGGAATCGCAGCGCCTCGATGACACCAGGGCTCATGATGTTGACCTGCGCGCCGTATTGCGCGGCATTCCCGACCCGGCGTTCATCGAGATGCGTCAGGGATCGCCAGTTTCCGTTGAAACCCATCGGGATGTCGCGCAGCATCCCGACGGCCTCCACGCCGGGCAACGCCGCGATCTGCTCCTCCGCTCGACGGAAGTACGTGCGGGCCGCCGCCGGCTCGTACCGCGAGAGCGAGAGGTCCACCGACGCCATGGCGACGTTCGCCGGGTCGATGCCGAGGTCCAGTGCGGTCACCGAATTGAGCGAGCGCAGGAACAGCGCCCCGGTGATGATCAGGATCAGGGAGAAGGTCAGCTGGCCCCCCAACAACACGTTGCCGATCCGGCGACGCTCGCGAGTCGCGGTGGCACGGGCCGCCCCCTCACGCAGCGCGTCCCCGGGCACCTGGGCGGACCCACGCATCGCCGGCGCCACACCGGTCAGGATCCCGGCTAGTGCGGCAATCACGGCCGAGAACCCCAGGACGGACGCATCAAGCCGGACGTCGACCTTGATCGGGACATCGGCGGCGAACGTCAGGTTGCCCAGCACCGACACGACGAGCCAGGCCACGGGGACCGCGACGACAAGCGCACTCAGGCCCAGGAGCACCGACTCGGCGATCAGCGCACGCGCCACGCGCGCCCGCGATGCGCCTAACGCGCGTCGCACCGCGAGCTCGCCGTGGCGGGCCATCGTCCGCGACAGGACGAGGTTCCCCACGTTCACGCAGGCGATCCCCAGGGCCAGGACCGCCAGGCCAAGGAAGATGCCGGCGACCAGCGGCATCATGTCGGCGATGACGATCACGGGGCGCGACCGCACCTCACGTTCGACGAGAAACGCGTAGTCGCCCACCTGCTCCTGTCGCTCCGGAGCGAGCCGCGCCGCCAACACCGCCAGCGCCGACCGCGCATCCTCCATCGTCCGCCCGGGGGCCAGACGACCGTAGGCCCGCAGGAAGTCGCTGCCGCGACGTTCCATCTGTTCTGGCGACCGCATACCGATCGTGGTGAGCAAGGCGAGGGGCATGAACGCCTGCGCCTCGACGAGTGGTTCCGTCCCCAGCCATCCCTCGGGGGCCACCCCAACCACGGTAAACGGGCTCCCGTTCAGCAGGATGGATCGACCCACGACGGCGGGGTCCCCGCCATACCGCCGCTGCCACAGCGACCAGCCGAGGACCACGACCGGCTCCCGCCGGTCCTCGTCGGCTTGCGTGAAGAACCGGCCGGCGGCCGGGTGGATCCCGAGGAACGCGAAGTAGTCCCCGGTCACCGCATTCGCGAAGAGCGGTTCCGTTCCCTCCGCCCCCACATCCCGAAGCCCCAGGACCTCACTGGAGCCGGCGGTCACGCCCTCGAAGACGTCGGTCATCCCGCGCAGGTCGCGCACCGTGGGGAGCGAGATGCTGGGGCTCGCGTCCCGGCGACTCCGCACCACCTGGCCAAATGCCACGAGGCGATCGGCGTCCCGCACGGGGAGGGGCCGGAGCAGCACCATGCTGACGATGCTGAAGATGGCGGTCGTCGCGGCGATCCCGAGTCCCAGCGTGACCGCCGCCGTGAACCAGTAGAGCGGCCGGCGTGCGAGCGCACGCAACCCGTGCCGGAGGTCGCGCCCGAGGTCTTCCATCCAGGCCACCCCGCGCTCGTCGCGCACCGCCTCACGCGCCACGCTCACGCCGCCGAACGCCGCACGCGCCTGCCGCCTGGCGTCGGCCGCCGCCACGCCCCGACTCATCAGGCGCTCCGTCTCGCGCTCCAGGTGATACGCCAGTTCCTGGTCCATCTCTCGGTCCATGGACTCCCGGGCGAACAGCCCGCGCAACCGGACCCGAATCTCGGAGATCAGTGACATGAGGTGAGGGGCGGTGAGTGCTTTCCC